>JAHDGD010000043.1 GCA_020627825.1 Saprospiraceae bacterium | reverse complement strand
TTGTTTCTCTATTAGTGTAATGAACCCTTCATTTCGTTCCACTTTTTTTCACTTAATTTTAAAATACTTCATAAGGTATTGATAATGAAATTTTTACAGCTTAATAAATCATTCCATCATATTGAATAAAATTTTAATATGATGAATGGTTTAAATGCACTTGTAGTCTTGATTTATCAGTTCACAAATCTTATTGCCTTATAAATGCATAACATAACCCAACAAGTATAGGATGTAAAAGACGAGATTCTTCAACTTATGAAACTGTATGAAATTCTCAAAAAATGAATTGAATTTACTGATTAGATTAAGTTTTTAAAATTAACTTTAGTGCAAAGGAAAGACCAGCGTTTTAGAGAATAAAATAGAACGAATTTAATGGAGTAAAAATGTCAATATTATATAAAACCTTTTAGAGAGTCATCTTTTCTTAGAATTTCCTCGATTTTGCTATGCTAGTCCTTTAGATTTTTTAATCATACCTAACCCTTTAATTCCATTTAATTTTTTAAATTGTAAATGCTACATTCAATTTACAAGTAAGTTAATTCGACTTATAATATAAAGGAATAGCCTTAGCTACTTCGAAATTTTCAAGCGAAGAATTAATTTGTTTTAAGATGAATTAGTCCGATTATTTGGATATTAAATAGTATTACATGAAATCTTCATGCAATTTCGAAGAAAGAGATTGCAACTCTGATATAAAATTCTCTACTTTCTTGACAAGAGTGTCTTTGTCAATATGATCTTGCTTTACGAACAATTCTATTTCTTTAGCAGAAACATGAAGCGTATCCATACCCAAATATTGAACATTTGGCTTTATTCGATGAGCTATCTTACCTACTGTAAGGTAGTCATCTGAGTCCAATGCTTCCTCCATTTGTTTTATTGAGATGGGAGTTGCCTCCAAAAAAATCGTTATCATGCTTTTTATAAATGTAGGATCTCCTGCACTCAGATTTTGCAACTTTTCTAAGTTATATGTTTTCTCTACACTTGAATCCGGCTGAATATGATCGGTATTGGGAATAAAATCTAGATGATTATGAATGGCATAACATAGAGTATCTTCTTTAAATGGCTTGGTTACATAGTCATTCATTCCAACACTCAAATAACTGTCGATTTCTTTTCTGAAAGCATTAGCTGATAAAGCAATTATAGGGGTATCGATTTTAAGGTCATTTCTTATGATTTCTGTTGTGCGAACTCCATCCAATTCAGGCATTTGAATATCCATTAATACAACATCATACTTTTTGTTTTTAATCATCTCCAAAGCTATGAGACCATTTGCTGCTTCATCCACTTCACACCCAAAGTATAATAGACTTTTTGTAGCTATAAAACGATTCATTTCATTATCTTCTACCAATAATACTTGAATGCCTTTTAACTTATCTTTCAAGTGTAAGCTACCTGTCTCCATTAACTTAGAAGAATCACCTTTACCTAAGTTTAGATCGATTGTTATTTTCGTTCCCTTATTTTTTTCACTCCACACATCAATCGTACCTCCCATTAACTCTATAATTTGCTTAGAAATGGACATCCCCAAGCCTGTTCCTCCAAACTTTCGACTTGTTGTTAATTCCTCTTGAGAAAACTTTGAAAATAGGTTTTCTATATACTCTTTACTCATGCCTATCCCCGTATCCGTAAAAACAAATCTGATCTTTTGGGCTTCAGCCAAACTTTCTACTACTTGAATGGACAAATTAACATATCCTGCCTCTGTAAACTTGATAGCATTATCTATAATATTTATCATAACTTGCCTAAGTCGAGCACTATCTCCCACATAAACTGGAAATATTTCTGGATCAATCAATACATTGAAACTAAGATTCCTTTGGTTGGCTTTTGTTGTAAATATACTTTCAATATTTCCTGCTAACGCTCCCAAACTAAAATGATGATGATCTAAACTGAACTCACCAGCTTCTATTTTCGATATGTCAAGTATACTGTTTACAATAGAAAGAAGATGCTGAGAAGCAGTATCTGTATGATTCAGGTAATTTTGTTGTATGGGTGTTAATTGCTCTCTCTTTAATTCTCGAATCATGCCTATTATGGCATTCAATGGTGTACGAATTTCATGGCTCATATTGGCAAGGAAAGACTCTTTTGCTTGGGATGCTAGTTCTGCTGTTTCTTTTGCAATTTCAAGCTCTTGTTCTAGTTTTTTTTGATTAGTAATATCAAGATGAATGCCAATGGAACCGATGAATTCACCTTCTTGATTGTAATTGGGAGCTCCACTAATAAACCACCACCTTTTCTCATTCCCCTTATTTAATATCTGAATTTCATAATTGTCCGACACATTATTCTTTCTCAATGATGTCTTCTCATCCATTATTTCTGCACCTGATACCACTTGAATAATGTCTCTTGCTTTATTCCCTCTTAACTCTTGTAATGTAAAACCCGATATATCCAAAAAGCTCTGATTCGCATAAACAATCTTTTCTTCCACATCAACTTCCAATAATCCCAAATTCATATTTTCTATGATGTTTCTGTACTTCTTTTCCTGCTCTATTAATCTGGTTTCTATTTTCTTACGATCAGTTATATCACGAGAATTCGCAATGATGTATTCTGCATCACCTATTTCTACTAAATTTACCGTTACTTCCACAGGGAAAACTTCCTTAGTAAGTACATTCTTATTAATTCCTTCTATAATAATTTGATCATTCGCTCTTAAATCATCAATGTGTTCTTCCCACTTTTCAGCATCCTCAAATAATTTTTCGAAATCTTTCACATTAAATGAAGTTACTTCTTCTTTTTTGATTCCCAGCCTATGGGACGCTTCATCATTGATATAGAAAAGGGAGCCATCAATCTTAGCAACTTGTATGGCATCTGTAGAAGAATCCAAAAATGATTGCAACAACTTCAATTGCTTATTAGAATCTTCCGACTTTTTTTTCTGCTTGTTTACGTTTATTAAAAGTTCTTTTATTTCTTCATTTGTAATTTCTTGGGATTTCATAATATGAAGAAGATCCAGAAGTGGATCATACTTCGCAAAATCATGCATCGTCAGATTGTTACGTTGAAGATCATCAATTCTACCGAACCATGGAGACCCAATAAACATGATAAAATCTTCTCTTTCAAAATACTCAAAGGAACCTCTTAACATAATATCAGGTTTCTCTTTGGATTTTAAAATAATCAAGTCATCTACTAACTTTTGCAAAGATGCAAAATCACTTTTTTCAATAGCAGGTCTGCTCACGGAAAACAATGCATCAAATGTAGAATTCACCCCTACGATTCCCATTTTCTTATTACTCTTACCCAGTGAAAGTACATTAAAATGATGATCAATAATTATGTGAAAAGGAAATACTCTGTGTATTTGATCTAAGGAAATATCGAGGGTATATTTATTTAGCATTATAACCAGCTTACATTAAATATTTCATGAGATGCTCCATTATCTCTTGATTGCAACTCTTCAACAGTAACTTCAGTCTTATACATCTTGCCCAATCCTACTAGAATTCCCCTTGTAAAATCTTTCAATCCTTCTCGTGAAGAATGGTAATGAACCTTAATGCTGTTATCCTGTATATCTGTAACTTTGAATTCAGGTGGAGTTAAATTCGGATAAATCATCATAACTCGGTTATGAAAAACAGGCAAATGCGTTAGAAACTCCTTTAAACTTGATCCTCCTGATTCCATCAATCCTCCATATCTTTCAACCGCAATTTTAAGAACCCACCATTCACCTAATGCATAAAGAACTTCCGATAATTCCATATTCATTTCTTCTGAAATGGCAACCGCAAGTTTGTAGGTAATCTCATCATCATAAGGCTCATTGCTAATAAAAAAATCAATTTCTATACCACTCCTTTTCAAGACCTTTTCCCACACATCTTCACCGAAATTTAAGGAAACTAAACTTTTGATTGCTTTATTAACTATCCCATACATACCGCACTAATTTTTATTTTTTAATAGATTGTAAATTGTAGATTTCCCTATATCAAGCTTTTTCGCAACTAGAACCACATTATTTTCATATTTCTTTAAAAAATGATGAATAATTTCATGATTGTATTCCTTTAACGTCTTTTCTTGACCCGTATACACTTGGTTCTCTCTTAAGTTACTAGGTTTTATATCTTCTTCATGGATTGTTTTACCTTCCGCCATAACACAAGCTAGATCAATCATTGCTTTCAATTCTCGAACGTTTCCAGGAAATGGATACTTCAATAATTTATCTTTGGCTTTCCTACTCAAGCTAAGAGAGGACAATGCATTTTCTTGCGTAAATTTATCGATAAATGAATTAGCTAATAATATAACATCTTCATCCCTTTCTTTTAAAGATGGTAAATGTATAGGAAATCCCATCAAACGAAAATATAAGTCTTCCCTAAATCTTCCCGCTCTCACCTCTTCTTGTAAATCTTTATGAGTTGCGGTAATGATTCTAGCATTAAACTTTATGATCTTCGTATCCCCTACCCGAGTAAATTCTCGTTCTTGAATAGCTCTAAGCAACTTACTTTGTAAATTGATGTCAAGTTCTGCTATTTCATCTAGAAAAAGTGTTCCTTCATTTGCCGCTTCAAACTTTCCTTTTTTGTTTGATGCAGCACCTGTAAAAGCTCCTTTTATATGACCAAATAATTCACTCTCAATCAATTCCTTAGGAATTGCGGCCATGTTTACAGGAATGAAAGGTTTATCTTTTCGTTTGCCATTATAATGAATTGCTTTAGCAACAACTTCCTTTCCTGTTCCAGTTTCTCCTACTATGCTGACATTTATATTGGTTTGCAAAGCTTTCTTCATCAGTGAAAAAACCTTTTGCATGGCTGAACTTTTACCTATTATATGATCAAAACTGTGTTTTTCTCCCAGTTGCTCTTTTAACTCTGCGACTTCTTTTTTAAGATGTGAATGCTCTCTTACGTTAAGTATTGATTTCCATAATAAATCATTGGTGTTGTCCCCTTTGATAATGTAATCTCTTGCTCCTTTTTTCAACAATTCAACTGCAACTTGAATGTCCTCTTGACCACTTATAACGATCACTGGAATAGATGCATTCACTACTTGAATCTTTTCCAGCAATTTAACCCCAGTTATATCTGGAAGACCAAAATCCATACAAATTACATCTGGAGAAAGATAAAGATTATGTAAAAGCGTATTCCCGTCTTCAAAAACAGTTACTTCATTATCAGGATTCTTAGAAAGGTGATGCTTTAAGAGCCTACCATAAAATGGATCGTCTTCTACTATGAATATTTTAAAATTTTCCATACACTATAAGATAGACACATAAAGATAGGTTACACACCCAAAATAACACTAACTTTCTAGGAGTGCAAGATTCTTTCTATGAAATTCGTTTTCACTAAAATACAACACCCGTTTTCGTGATGCAGCGCTCATCTTGACATAAAGATCTTTATTTTGCATCAAAGCTTCCATTTTTTTTCGAATCATTTCTACATTTAGTGAATCTACTTTATACCCCTCTTTTCCCTCTTCAATTAGTTCAGTTATTCCTCCAGAAGGCGGAATGATAACTGGCAATCCATAAGCCATTGCTTCGATAATAGTTAAGCCAAATGTCTCTAGCCATTCATCAACTCGTGATAAATTCAAAACTACATGAGCCCATTGATAAAAAGGATGGACATCTTGTTGAGTAGGAAACACTCTTAAGTTAGGTGGAATGGTGTCATGCATAAAAAACTGTTGAATTGATTTCTCACTAGCGTTAACAACCAAGCGAAACTCATATGATGGACTGCTTTTGGCTAAAGCCAAAAATTCATGGACACCTTTGTATTTCTTTAATGAACAGATCATCAATATGTTTTTAACTTCTTTTAATTCCTGGTCATATGCAAATGCCTTTCTCAAAAATGAATCTGAAATTGCATTATGTATCACAATTTCGCTTGCAAATCCCGTTTCCTGTTTTCTTACAAAATCGGAAACAAAAACAGCTTTCCATGCAGACCATTTAGCTATGCCAAATAAAATATTTTTTAATAAAATTGGCGTTATAGAGGTCTCATGTATATGATAGATAACGCGTGCTCCTTTAATTTTTCCTACAAACGCTGCACCAAAAGGTAAGACAGTATTGATATAAATAATATCACCTTTCTTAACACTTATCAAAAATCTAAAGAAGATAAAGAGCTGAGACCACATGAATAGTATCAACCGAAAGATTTTATGCTCCTTAAAAGAATAGGAATTATCAATATATTGGACATGTTTTATTCCGCTTAAAAATCCTTCTCTTTTTAAAGATGTGCAAACGTGCAAGGTATAATCAGTTTCTTTCCAGCACTTAATGACCTGTGCAAGCACTTTGGGGCTTCCACTATAATCATTTAACAAGTGAAAAAAATAGATATTATGCTGTTTCATGTGCTAACTTTTTATAGATGTCTCTTAATTGTTCCCCTTTTCTGTCCCAGTGAAACGTAGTTAAAAATCGTTCTCTAGCACCCAGACTTAATTCTTTTCTTTTTGCTGGATTTTTGTATAATTTTAGCAATCCATCTGCTAAATCTTTAACCGTTTTTTCATAGCTACCCATTTTCACTTTGATCCCACACGTTTCATTTATAAATTGACCTGGCCCCCAGTTGTCCAACACTATACAAGGTAAACCGAAAGACAAGGCTTCCGGGATTACCATACCTGCTCCTTCGTGAGATGGAAAAATAAACCCAGTCGCTTCTTGCATCAAGTGCATTAACTTGGATCTTTCTATCCAAGGTATAAATTGAACATAATCAGCAATTTCATAGGTGTTCACTAATTCTTCTAGCATCTCTCTTTGAGGTCCTTTACCTACTAATATCAAGCTGCAATCTTTGCGTTTTTCGAACGGCAAATTTTTAAGAAATGTATGAAAAGCATGAATTGTAAGATCAAATCCTTTTAAAGGCACAAATCTTCCAGCAGATAAAAACGTAAATTTCTCCTGCTCATGTGGTCCCTTCCATCCATAATCTTGAGAAGCTACCGAAGGCTGAATAGAAAGAGTACTGTTATCAAGGTTCAAAACCTCAGGAACGCTGCCATTCATACACATAATATGATCCGCTCTAGTTTTTGTTTTTTTTAATTTTGGGCTTAAAGCCCAAAAATAATTCTTGACCAGATTCTTACCCTTTTCTTTTATGCGATCAACTAAGGTAAATGAAACTTTATATTGCTTTGGAATAGCAGGATGGTGACCTACTGGTCCCCAAATAAAAGGCTTATTCAATTTCCATAGAAAACTAGGAGTCCAGTCGTTATGAAAATTCAAATTATGAACAAAATCATAGCTTAGCGATTGTCTTTCTACAAAGGAAACAATTCCTTTCTGCCATAGATAATAATACAACATTGCCCCTCTACTTTTTCTTTTCCAAAAACGCATCCAATACGGTAAATCATAATACAAAAAACGAATGTTCTTGTACAAAATAGAGGGGTTTTCAGCTTGATATTTTAAGATCTGTTCTTCATTATTTTTTCGAGTTATTGCAATAACTTTATGAAATCGTGCGAGTTGCATTACATAATTCCAACCCATTCCGTCTTCGCTCCCTTTATAAGGATTTACAGCATACGTACTTGCTAATACCGTTTTCATATTATTTTCTTTTGTTAATGATTTCATTTATAGACTTTTAAATGATATGGATTCACCTCTTGTTTTCAACAAGCGAGCCGGAACTCCTCCTATTATGGAATATGGTGGAAATGTTTTGGTCACCACTGCCCCTGCTGCTACAACACAATGTGAACCGACGGCAACACCGTCCAAAAAAGTTACTTTACTCCCTATCCAACAATCTGATCCTATGGTAACCCCTTTTCTTCGTACACCTTGTTTTCTGATTGGAATTTCTAATGAATCATACTGATGATTCTCTGGATGGATACTCAGATACTGACCTATAATCGTCTCTTTTCCTATTCGGACAGGTCCAGCCCCTCCTATGTAAGCAAACTCTCCTATGCCCACATGATCTTCTATAGAAATCTCACTACCAATATTTTGTAATGTTGTACTTACAACTACCTGAGAATAAGCACCTATACTTACATTTTCACCGATCGATATCCCTTTGGTACCAAGACCACTCATGTGAACATTGCGACCAAGTTTAAGATTTCGCCCCCATGTTATGTTATGTATATAATTGAATGTACAACCTCTTGAAAGAATAAGACGATTTGGCATTTTAAAATAGCATAACATCTTCAATCCTCTGAGTATCTTTATTAAATTGTTGAAAAGGAAAAACAGTATCATTTTACTATCTAATGATGGATCGAGAACAAAATCTGGATTACGTGTAGCCACTATTTTTTGAATGATTTTTTTCATGATTAAATATTAATGTCTGAAATAATTAGTTGAGAAGTCCTATTGATTTGAATGTTTTCTATGGACATGAATTTTCTAGTGGAAGTCGATTGCAATGTTGAAAATAAGGAGATATACCTATCAGTTAGTGATAAAATAGTATCGCTTGTCAATTCTTTCTTGCGTTTTAATATGACTTCTGGACTCGCGTATAAAAAATAATTGTACCTAGGGATCAATAAAAAACGCAGACCAAATTTTGGGATTCTAGGGTGCAATTCGATATTGGATCTTTTTGCATCGTTGATAAAATCATAATAATACCGATCGTATAACACAATGTAGCCTTGCATTACATACTTTAATTGGACGTAAAACTGACCTACAAAATAGTCAAAGTAGTAATAGAGAAAACGTAATAAAGAAGATGCGAAATTTGTATTCTTTCCTTGTCGAGGAAGACGTTCTACAGTTTTAAGTTCAGCTTTTTCTTTACCATATTTTATACTGCTGATAATAGGAACAATAGAGGGTCTGTGTCGCAATACTTTAACGGGTCTTCTGAATTTTTCTTCAAGATTACCTTTCACTTCATTAATTAATGTAGACTTACCGGCACCATCAACTCCGCTAAAAGTTACTATAAAACCTTGATTGAAGAGGAGATCTTTACTTACATCGATGCCATAAATAATAAAGTTAAAAAGCCTACGAAGTCCCTTGTTTTCATTTGTTTGGGTAGAGCCTTCTTTATAAAGCTGGCTTGTATTTCGAAGAATTAAATCTTGATATTTCTGGGGAATAGAGGCATTATTTAACGCATAAAAATGAGAGACATATGCAGCGTTGTCAGCATCATTAACAACTTTCACATGATAAGGATTGAGAATAGAAGCGTTCAACATGTTTTTTACATCCAGAAATACAAGGTGCTTCCTTTTAAACTTCCATATAAGATCAATGTGTAAAAGGTCACCATCACGAAGTTGTACTCGGATCGTTGACATAAATGATTTTGTATGAACTTTAACCTTTTTCGTAAAAGGAAAATCTTGTAAAACGTTTACGTAAAACTGTAGGTCTTTTTGCTGGATTAAAATATCTAAATCTTGTCCATTCTTTATTTCAGCAGGATTACTATTACCAAGCTTTAATACAGCATATTGTTGATTATGGATACTTTGAAAAAAAACATCTATCAGCCTTGTTCTTTGATCATCATGACCTATTGCCCATGTCAACGCATTTTTCCATGTTTTTAGCTGCCATTGTATTTGATCAAACCACTTTCTTTGTCTTTCATAAAGCGCAGCATAATAGCTAATATGCTGAATGAGGTAAAGTCTCAAATACAAGTCAAGATCTATATCTTCTTGACCGAAAATTAACTCCTTATAAGAACTATAAGCAAGTTTAATGTCCTCATAAATTTCCTTCCATGTCTTTTTTTCCAAAAGAATTCCCTTTTGAAAAAAGAAATGAAAAAAATCATATCCTGTAAGTTGATGTTCTGATGCAAGCTCCCAATCGATAATTTGAAGGCGTTGTTCTTTATTAAAAAAACAGTTCCAAGGTGTAAAATCACCATGAGACCAAGAGGTTTGAATACTTGCATCTAAAGAAATTGAATGTAAGAGTTGGTTAAGTAAAACACAAATTTGTGGATCGATTTTAATCGCATGCTGTAGCGCTTCAATTCGAGTTTGAATGTCATTTCTTTCCATCCACTTTTCTACAGGTTCTACTTGTTGATTTAGGGTTCTTAATGTATTTAAGCTCTTTGCGTGAGCTTTCGTAAAATCCTGTGTACCTTTTTGATTTTGCAGAGAAGTTACAGTTAAGTGTCTGTTAGAAAAATCAATAACATGTGGAATATCAAAAGGAAAAAGATGGATGTATTCGGAGAGTTTAGAAAGTTTCAAATATTCATTTTCTATCAATAAACCAGCACTATCCCCTATTGCCATTTTTGTAAAGCTTTTTGTTTCATTTGAATAAGAAATAATTTTTCTATTTGGACCTGGGGTGCCCATAAAGTAGGTAGAAGTTTGATCTGGATATAAAACACTTTCAATTCTTCCCGAATAAGTTTTAAAGATCACCTTTTGAATTCTGCATAAAAAGACACATTTAATTGAAAAAGCATACAGTTTTTGTTTCAGTGTTGACTTCGCATAAAAGTTAAGAAACAATGGTTTTCTAATTGTACTTGGCCAAATCCACCTCGGAGAACCATCAGAATTTGAGATGTATAGAAAGTCTAACTTCTTTTTCATAAGGTATAATTTTATCGTTAGATGAATATGATTTTAAAAAGCAGTAATTCGGTTTTCAATACGAAGCAGAATGCGCTGATGGCTTTTCATTTTTTCTGCAGTGCTGATCATAAAATACAGGAATAGATATAGCAAAACCATGAAGAGAAAACTGAATAAAAACGAGCAATATACACTGATTAACAATGTGATAATCGTAATACCTATGATAGATGAAATGATGAGAATTAATACTTTCCTAGATAATAAACCCAGTTGAAGCAATCTATGATGAAGATGTGTTCGATCAGCTTTAAAAGGAGAAGATCCATTCACAATTCTATTTTTCGACACTACAAATGCATCTAAAACAGGAAGCATGATTAAGGATAAAAATCCCAACAGGAAAAATGAATCTTGGATAGGATAAGTAAGGTCATTTGAAAGGAGAAAAAAACTACCTATAAAGAAGCTGCTTAAAAACAAAGTCCCACCATCTCCTAAAAAAATTTTATTTACTTTCCCAAGATTATAGTAAAGAAAACCTACAAGGGTTCCAGCAATTGATAGAGAAGAAAATAAAACAATATATTGTTGAGATAAAAAAGAAAATAATCCAAGCCATAAAAAGACGATAAAAAACAACCCTGCTGCTAAGCCATCAATACCATCGATAAAATTGAATGCATTAATCAATCCTACCACAAGAAAGGCAATTACAATTTTTTGAATCCATAAAATAAAAGATTGGCTTGCGCCAAAAATATATACAGATTCAAAAAGACCCGATTGTAGAAAAAGAATCGCACAAACAAATTGAACGAATAATTTCAATAAAGGACTTATATTGGATTTGTCGTCGATAACACCTGTAAATAATAAGATGGAACTAATGCTAAGTACCATAATTAATTGATCCATAGAAGAAGAAAAGAAAGAATAGAATGGAATAACTGCTATGATGAAACAAAAAAAGATACTTATACCACCAATAACAGGGATTTCAGAATCATGGAATTTTCTAGTTGAATTAGGTTTGTCCATCAAGTTCAATTTGATTGCCATTTTTCGGCCAAAGGGAACAAATAACAACATAAGTGCCAATGCGAGTAGCGTTGCAATAGATATATTAAAAAACATGTGCAATAATTTTAAGATTCGAAAAAGGTACGTGAATGCATAAGATGCGTAGCATGAACCTCACGTAATAAATTGAATTCCATTTTTTCAGAAGCATTCGAAAACAAAGACTTTTTATGATCTAAGAAGACTTGATCAAATAAAAACTTGTATTTTTTGATAATGACATTCCAGGTATAACGTCTATCTGCAATTCGCTTCATTGACTTACCTAATGCTTTCCTCTTATCACGAGTCATAGTGAGTAATACATTCATCAATTCTTCAGAAGATGAAAAGTATTGAGCTTTTCCTTCGGTTGTGGTTATGTTGTAAGAGACTTTGTAAGCTATAATAGGTAGTCCTAAATACATCGCTTCTACCAAGGAAGGATTTGTTCCACCAGCACTGTGCCCATGAATATACATACTAGCATTTCCTCTTATAAGATCGAGTTCTCTCTGATTATAAATGGGATCGAGTAAAATGATTTGTTCATGATGTTGATATTGAGATTTCAGTTCAATACCATATGTACTATTCTCCCAATTTCCCACACAAACTAATGGCATTTTAGAAGTTCGAGCGAAAGATTCCAAGATTACATCTATGTTATTTTCTGGTTCTATTCTACATACTTTGAAAGCATATTCTTTTTTAAGAAAAGGATAAACATCATAATCCGAATTTTGAGGAGTCACCCGAAGTGTATGGTCTGCGCCATATTCAATCACTTGACTTAATGATCCATATCGCATCGCCGTGTAGTCTTGTATAGATTCATTGTCAGAAATATCAATATGTGCATATTGAACAGCTAACTTTTCAGCCCACCACAAATACCATTTTGCTAATAGATTCCATTTGCTTCTTTTCCATTCAATGCCATCAATTGAGATTATGATTTTCTTTTTTGTAAATATTCGCACAAATGGAAGAAACCATGCCCCTGAAACTCCTAATATCAATAGTAGGTCAGCATAAAATAATGCGTGAATAATCGAAAATGTATCGTAAAATATGGATTGAAAACCATTGGCATTTAATGGAATATAAAATAAACGAGCTCTATTATAAGTCTTTTTCCTACTAGATTTAGGATATCTTTTAGCTGAGCAATATACTGAAATATCATAGGTGTCTGAAACCCCTTTTACTAGATGGTCGGCTAAAGTTTCAAAGCCACCGTAATTAGCAGGTAAACCTACTGTACCAATAATGGCTAATTTGCGTTTATTTAATGTCTTCATCTTAAACAATTATTTGCTTAATCTAAAGCCAAAGTCTTGCCATATTACATATCTGTGATTATCAATTATTTATACTTTAACAAAAATAACATGTATTCCAAATTTTGGAAACAGTACGATTTTTGGAAATTATAGAATAGAGTATTCTTATGTTTGCTTATGCTACTTCTTTCCCTTTACTTGCTTCAAGCATAATAAACCAATCTTGCAAATCCAACTGAATATTTAAAGCATGATTGGATCGGATTAAACGATCCTTTTGAGTAGTTCCTACAACAGGAGAAAGTTGGGCAGGATGACGAAGTATCCATGCCAATAGCAAGGTATCCTCTGATGTATCGTATTTTTCGCAAAGATCATCAATAACATGCTGGATCCGTATTTTCTTTGCATCATTGTTTTTAAAATATGAACCTAAAGGACTCCAACATAAAGTTTTCATATTAACTTTTCGCATGTAATCCAAGTCACCATTTTCCATAGCATCATGATGGGTCAAAGAAAATTCAAATTGATTACATTCAACTTTAACATAGGAAGAAAGTAAATCCATTTGAGTTGCTGTAAAATTCGAAACTCCGAAGGCTTTGATTTTACCTTGCTCTTTCAATTGATGGATTGCTTCACTTATTTCCTCTGGAATCATTAATGGACTAGGCCTGTGCAATAGAAGCATATCCAAATAGTCAGTCTTTAGATTTTTAAGGGTTTGCTCTACACTATTCAATATATAGGTAGTACCATATTCATAATGTTTAACTCTGTTGTGTCGATTACCTAATAATTGAATGCCACATTTAGATAGAAGTGTAATATGATCTCTGTCAATTCCACTTTCAATCAATGCTTTACCGAAATCTGCTTCTGTAGTATAATCCCCATAGATATCAGCATGGTCAAAAGTGGTATTTCCTTGATCACAACAGAATGAAAGATATTCTGCTGCTTCTTTGATTGACCATTTTCTCCCCCACTTCCCCCATGTCATACAACCAATTATGATTTCAGAAGATTGATTCATTTTACTTCTATTTAATACATTATTCAAAAACGCTAAGGTAGAAAATTTCCAACGAGATGATTCAATAGCAAAAACTGTTCGTTCTGGCTTGCTATCTTCACTATATAATTAAATAAACTGTTTAATGGATAAATAAAGTCTGCACAAGAGATATGTCCTACTTCATTAAACCAATTCCCCACTATATATCAGTGAGGAATTGGTGATTAATCATTAATAGAAAGAATAACTATTTATTCTCTATTCCAAACAATCTTTCTTGAAACATCATTGTATTCATTGTATACACGTATAATGTAAACGCCTAAATCATACTCTTTTTGTAGCTTCACAAATTCTTCTGTATGAATATCTACAACTTGTCTTTCTACCATTTGTCCAGAAATAGAATATACTTCAATTGTAGCGACATTTGCATTTCCTACTAGTTCAAAAGGTTGATAATGTTCTACTTTCAAAAGTTGAATATCTTCATCTACTTTTTCTCTTCCTTTCGGTCCAGAACGTTCAACGATATTTAAAACATCTCCTTCAGATGTCAAAATCATATTTTCGTCATTCGTAATAGTTGGTGTTTCTCCTTCGAAGTAAATTTCCAATAAATTTTCACTCCCATCATTATAATACCCAACGTTGTCGTCAGATGGATCAGACCAAATTATATGAAGCTCATCTCCTATAACATTGTACATAAAATCAGAGAGTGATGATTCAAGGGTGTTGATTTTGGTATCTGATGAAAGTTTAAATTGTAAGGCTAAAGCATGTATTTTCCCATTTTTTGGTGATTTTATCTTTAGTACACCTGGACCATCATCAGCTACAATAGGAATGTCCCCCATTCCATCTCCGTGCGTACAATCAGAACAACTACCATTTATATCACCGACCATAAATCGTACAAAATCTGTCGCTCCAAAAGGACTATTAGGCCCATTTGCAATACTGCAACCATCAAGTTCAATATCATTTGAATTTGGTCCGTTTAAATCAAATGTTGGGACAAATCGACACCAATTCTCAATAAAATCTGTATCCAATTCTAAGATTTCTCTTTGAAGATGAACTAGATCTAATGTTGAAAATCCTCCCGAATTATTTACATCAGCAATGATATTTATATAAGGCGGCCATTCAGTAACCCCTAAGATAATTTTACGTAATAAAATGATGTCATATGAAGTTAGACCACATGGCTCGTCACAAGTAGTCTCAACACATATTTCATAAGGACCTCCTTCGCATAGTGTACACTCATAAGTTCCATCATTTCCTGTTATTGCATTACAACTTCCATTGGCACTAGTTACAGTAATCTCTACACCTTCTATTCCTAGGTTCTCTGTATCCGGACAATTTGCTCCTACACCAGTATAGGCTTCTACAATACCTGAAATTGTTTCACCTTCTGAACATACTTCAATAGGGGCACAATCATCTTCATCTTCACATATAACCAGACCATTATTATCCTGAGCGCCTATTACATTACTTGTATTTCTAGTAACTGTAAAACAAGATGGTACATCTTGTGCTTCTACTGTAAATTCAACAATATCCCCTGTTAATTGAAAACCTTCTAGATCATTTTGAGTATCGAAATAATTTAGATTTACAGAATTCCCACTAGCAGATAAGCTAACGCCATTCTGTTCATAATATCCATTAGGATCAATAAACATACCTGAAGCAACACTACCATTTCCTGTCACAGTAAATGTCCAGTTGATGAAATTTACTGGAAATGGATCATTGGAATCCGTAAATTGTCCGTCTCCTTCAATGTTAATAACAAAGGTATGTGTACAGCCATCACTAGAAACTAAACTTACACAATCATTCCAAGTAGGACATTCGAGAGGTTCAGAGCTACATGGTTCAGGTGCTTCGAATAGAACTTCTTCTATACATCCATCTTGATCATCAGTAAAGGTTACTACCACATCTCCATCTGAAATTAAAAAAGTTCCATATTCCAAAATTTCAGTAGCCGGATATGGTTCATTTGTATACAATCCATCTGAAGATGACCAAGTATTATCCGGGTTCAAACCATTAGCAATGGTAATCGTAACTGTGAATAAATCATCAGCAGGATCCAAAGGGGTACCATTATTATCACAAACTATAGAAGTTACTCCAACTACAAATTGTTGGCATTGACCAGTTAAGGATTGTATAGCGAAAATATGTAAACAGCATAAAATACTGAATACTTTAATTAAGTTATTCATTTTATAGAATTTAAGGTTTTAAATAATACGAATCCAAGAGGCAATAGAAATCCTATGTCTTCCATGGTTACATGAGACGCTAAAAACCCTTACTAAATAGTAGAATAAAGCAAACGTTGAATGCTTATTCTAAAAAATACTGTGTTACTTGAATTCGTGTGTTATTTCGGCGATCACCGCTATGAAAAAGTTTTCAAGTGCGAAATAAATATAAAAAGAAAATCGGCAATAAGCAAAAAATTTAAAAAGAAATACAGTTTACTTAGAATCAACAACTTAGATAAGCTCTAGAAAAATAAGAGAAAAATTAAAAGTCAACAACCAATCCTATTGTTGGTAAAACGATTCCTTCTTGTGCAGATAGCTCTGTTAATTGCAAAGGGAAAATAACTTGCCCCACTTCATCCCTATCCAATGCAAATTGAGGTGGAGTAGGCACGGCTTGTCCAAATAAATTTTGAACTTCTAGATATACATTTAAAGCAAGCAATTTAAAATTCCACTTTTTATCAAATCGAAAATCAGTTTGATAAAATGGACGCAAAAAGACATCACCTAGTTGTTCATAATCCAATACTGTCAATGGATAGTTTTGCAAAGTTGCACCTTCATCAACAGGTGCATAAGGTGTTCTACCTATAAATCTTGATCGAAGACTTAGTTCGTAGTTCTTGCCAAATTTATACCCTCCAGTAAAAGAAAGAAGATGCCTACTATCCCAAGCACTTGGTCGATATATTCCATCATCACCTGTAAATTCACTAAAGTAAAAGGTATACGCTAAAATCCCATAAAACCCTTTTATCAATTTTTGTTGAGCTAAAAACTCCACACCATAAGTTCGTCCTTCACCTATACTTTCTATGTCTTCATCTCCTAAAATAGAAAAATCACCACCTTGATTCGCTAAGGATACTCCGTCTAATACCGAAACAGGATAGTTATTATATTTTTTATAAAATCCTTCAACGGAAAGTTTACTTGTACGTGTGGGATTGAAAGAAATTCCACTAACCAAATGAATGCTATTGATATATTCAGCATCTTGATTTGCTAGGTTTCCTTCTTCACTTTCAAAACCTAAAACTGTATAAGGAGCAATTTTATAATACGACCCCGCAGATGCATTGAACCTCCATTTATCTGCTCCGTCAAGCCGAATAGAAATACCTGCTCTTGGTGAAATTGTTCTTAGCAATTGTAATGATTGAGTTGTAAAAGTATTTGCATCACTTCGGACGCCAAATGTTACATCCAAACGATCTCCTATATTCGCTTTTGAAGCCTGAAAAAATAATCCATATTTTATAAAATCAATCCCTGAATCATACTGCACATTTTGAATAAAATTTTCGGTTTCATTTGTATACTGAGCATAGATTACATTAAAACCTGTACTTAATGACCAATTGTTGATAAAATGGGTATACCGTGGTCGAAGTTTAAACTCTGTTTCTCTGCTATTGGTCTGAAACAAAAGGCCTTCTTTATTTTCATTATCCTCGTATCCACTGAATTCATTTCTTAATCTATTATAAGAAAGAGCCGTATGATACACTCCTTTGCCATCTTTACGTCTTCTTTTCCATACAAGACCTGTTGATGCTGAATACTGTTCAATTAATGGCACTTGTTCAAGAACAGCTTGTTGTTCTGGCGAATAGTCTTCAGGTGCCTCAAGTGAAAAATCATCAATTGCCCCTATTCCAGTGAATATTATACTATTATACTCATCAATTTTCGAACTAAATTTATATTGATAATCATAAAATGAAGGACGTATGGGAAGACCTATTAAATCGAATAAAAATTGCAAATAAGATCTCCTTCCTGAAAAAATAAAAGATGTATTGGATTCTTCTCTCCCTCTTTTAAAAAGTGGCCCTTCAAGTGTTATAGCTGCTTCACTTGCACTAACTCTGAAATTTGTATTGAATGATCTTCTATTACCATCTCTTTGATCGAACTGTAAAACACCTGATAACGGATTATCATAACGTGCGCCGAAAGATGAAGCTGATAATTCAACCCCTTCTATAAACGAAACATTCAATAATCCAGCAGGTCCGCCTGCTGAGCCTTGTGTACTGAAGTGATTTATATTAGGGATTTCTACTCCATCAAGATAATATACATTCTCATTCGGGGCACCACCTCTTATGATGATGTCATTTCGGAATCCACCGATCGATCCTGAAATTCCAGGTAGGGATTGAACCACTTTCGCAATATCATTATTTCCTCCTGGATACGTTTTAAGTTCTTCAGGTGACAACTTCTGTAAAGATGTAGGGGATTCTAATGATCGAGCAAAAGGACTTGCCGTAATTTCCACATTCTCTATCGTCTTACCTGCTGGAGATAAAGAAAAATTAAGATCTGCATTCCCTTTTGACTGTACAATGAGATTCGTTCTAGTAAATGTTTCATATCCTATATAAGAAGCCGTGATGTTATATGATCCAGGCGCTAGGCTTAATATAAATTTCCCATCAATATCTGTTGTTACTCCTATTGTACTACCTTCCACAAGTACCGTTGCACCTATTAAAGTTTCGCCGGTTTGTCCATCCAGTACAGTTCCATACAATTCAACTTTAAGCTGTCCAAAAGCAACAAAATGTAAGAACAGAAAAAGTATAATGTGCAATCCTTTCATACCCTATGTATGTCATGGAAATGTAAAAAGTTGAGAAAAACAATGACTTATTTTATTTTTTTTAGGCTTTAAGCCCAAAAATCATACTACAAATTTCATAGTTTCATTGCAAAATGAAACGACCTTTACGAAGCTCATACAGATTTTTTAATTGGTAGTACGATTAGGGTAAAATGCCTTAACTTTGGGCGTAAGCCATAGCAATGAATGATACCAAAAACGTAACTGAATTCGTAAGACTGCTTGTTAAAAGCATTTCAAAAAAAACATTCCAACAAGCAAGATTATACAATAAAAGAAACAAAGCATACGCTATAAGCCAGTTACGAGCTCGTCCCGTTAAAATAAAGGAAGGATATAAAATATCAGTTATCTCAAGGACTGATACACAAGACTTTACAAAAAACTATACGGAAGAAGAATTTATAGAGCATGTAAAAGAACAACTTACGGAACACTTCTTTATAGCGGAATTTTTAACAAATCAATACAAGTATTTTTTAACGATATATCCGAATGGCAAGTCAAAACTACGCCATAAAGTTTCAGATCAAAAAACATCTTTATCCCTTGAACATAATGCCATTAAAAATCGCTTTATAAAGGCTGAAAACAATGAATATCTTCGCCTTTTAAATATTACAGGTGCAAACTATACGGTTAAAAATAAAAGCCAAGATAAATTCAAGCAAATCAATAAATATGTAGAAATCATTCATGATATTCTCAAAAAAAAGAATCTTGAAGATGGTGCGAAAATTGTCGACATGGGTTCTGGAAAAGGCTATCTTACATTTGCACTTTATGACTATTTCCAAACATACAGAAAACAAACACCTCTTATTACGGGTATCGAAATGCGGCCAGAATTAGTAAATCAATGTAATGAGATTGCTCAAAAGTGTGGGTATGATATGCTTCGTTTCAAGTGTAAAATGATTCAAGAAGTGGAAGATGATGCTATCGATATGCTGATTGCATTACATGCATGCGATACAGCAACAGATGATGCAATCTTTAAAGGGATTAAAGCTAATGCTAAAATTATACTATGTGCTCCATGTTGCCACAAGCAAGTTAGAAAACGAATGAATCCTACTAATATTATGGCTAAAATAAGTGAACATGGCATTTTAAAAGAGCGTCAAGCTGAAATTCTTACGGATACCATTCGAGCCATGATTCTAGAGGCTCACGGATATAAAACTCGTGTGTTCGAATTTATTTCAACAAGTCATACACCAAAAAACGTACTCATTGTTGGTTTGCAAGAAGAAAGTAGAAAAGAACCTGATCTAAACAAAATGAAAGAAATTCAAACCCTCAAGGATATGTGGGGAATAAGTTTTCATTACTTAGAACGTTTGGTACAAAATAATTAGAATTTAATTAACATAGTCCTCAAGTTTATTTAACGTACAAATGTCCATCAAAGTAAGTTTATCTCTCGAACTAAATTATAATATGATATGAAAACAATACTCACCATTTGCCTTTCTTTATTTGCAATTATTGCACATGCACAAGAGAAAAAAACAATCTATGATCGACTTCAGGGAAATTCTATAGGTATAACTTATAGTGGATCAAGCTTTAATGTAGGATATAAAATAAATAAAACTGAAAATAAAAGTATCCTTTTTACGGGCACAAATCTAGGCGCAAACTTTTCACAAAACGGAGGGGTTGGTCTAAGAGGAGGATTGAATGTATACTTTCTAAAGAATCATTATTTTAATGATCAATTTTATATAGCACATGGATGGGGAGTAGGAGCAGTTTCCAATACAGCTTTTAATAGTACTTTTATAGGGCAAAATTTTTCTTTAAATCTAGGTTATCGAGCAGAATTTAATTATAACATCAACGACCGATTTTCTGTGGGAGTTGCACTTAATCCTTCCATCAATTTAACTGCAAATATTAATCGCAATTTCGAACTCAATTATGGTGTTTCTGCTGGTGCTTCTCAAGTAGGTCAAATCCAATGTTTCTATAGAATGTAATACCATTTAATACAGGATACATTAAATGGTTATACATACGATTGTTTTGAAATAAAAAAAGGCACTGTCTTACGAGCACAGTGCCTTTTTTACTTTGGGCTTAAAGCCCTATATCAAAGTTATAATACATATCCCATCCTTAACCCGACGCGAAGTGGAATTTCCCCAATAAAGTACATATCCTGAAGGGCATTCAAACCACAGAAATTACAATCAGGATCTTCAAAGGCTTCCGAATCAGCTGTGACAAAACCTAGACCTATAAAAGAATCCATGTGAAGTCGCTTCCAGGTAAATTGATATCCTGTATCTACAAATCCACCTCCATAATAATATTGATTTTCTGGCGAATCCCCCCATTTTAAATGTCCTGCTTCAATTACTCCAGCTACATATAAACCATTAAAATTCTTTTCATTTGAAAACAGATCACGTTTATACCTAACTTGAATATTTTTTCGATTTTTAGTTTCAATTCTGTCTAAATCCGTACTGGCCGCTTCCAATTGCAATTCAATACTAGATTTCTGATTTAAAGCTATATCAGTACTTAATGTGATTTGCTTATTTAAAAGTAAAAATGGATTCGTCTTTATTGATACATTTTGTGCATTCAGTAAACTCACTTGAATAAAACACAACATTAAAATTAATTTGTTCATACTTATTATTTTAAAGCAAACATAGAAGAATATAAACCTTTCAAATTTCTTTATTCGATACAATCATATATATAATTATACTATATGTGAATTAATTTTACTGTTCAAATGTAACACAATTTGCATATACAATTATATTTTTGAGAGAAAAGCTAAATCATTATTCATCTATTCAGGACTTATGGCAAAAAATACATATCAATCAGACATAGAAATCGCACAATCAGCTGATATCAAACACATTCACAAAATTGCTGAAAAACTTCATATCGATAAGGAAGAACTTGAATTATATGGAAAGTATAAAGCCAAATTACCTCTATCGTTACTGAATAAAGAACGAATAGAGAAAAGCAAGCTGATCTTGGTTACTGCAATGACACCGACACCTGCGGGAGAAGGAAAAACGACTACATCTATAGGGTTAACTGAAGGATTAAACAAAATAGACAAGCAAACATGTGTGGTATTAAGAGAACCTTCTCTAGGTCCTGTCTTCGGAATTAAAGGAGGAGCAGCAGGTGGAGGATATGCGCAAGTCATCCCTATGGAAGACATAAATCTTCATTTCACAGGAGATTTTGCAGCTGTGGAAAAAGCAAACAATTTGTTATCTGCCTTGATTGATAACAATTTGCAAAGCAGAACAAGAAGTCTAGGTATTGATCCTAGAACGATTGTTTGGAAGCGTGTTATGGATATGAATGATAGAGCTTTAAGAGAAATAACTATTGGTTTAGGAGGTACAGCAAATGGAATGCCACGTCAAGATGGGTTCAATATCACGCCTGCTTCAGAAGTAATGGCCATATTATGTATGAGTGAAAACTTTGAAGATTTAAAAACTCGATTGGGGAACATATTTATAGGCTATACAATGGAAAGAAAACCGGTGTATGCTAAAGATCTAAAAGCTGAAAATGCTATGGCGATATTGTTAAAAGATGCAATTAAGCCAAACATTGTGCAGACTATGGAAGGAAATCCAGCCATCATTCATGGAGGACCTTTTGCAAATATTGCTCAAGGTACAAATACAATAATTGCAACAAAAATGGGGATGAGCCTTTCGGATTATGTTGTTACTGAAGCAGGATTTGGGGCTGATCTAGGAGCTGAAAAGTTTTTGGATATTAAGTGTGTTTCTGGAAATTTAAAACCAGAAGCTATTGTAATGGTAGCAACAATAAGAGCATTGAGACATCATGGAGGTGCTCCAAAAGACGAATATAATACTCCATCTCTAGAAAGAGTTACTAAAGGATGGGGCAATCTTCACAAACATTTAGAAAACTGCATAAAGTTTGGTATAAAACCTGTAGTAGCTATAAATGCTTTTCCTAGTGATTCTGATGAAGAGGTTCAATTCATAAAAGAAAAATGTGCCACATTAGGCATTTCTGCCTGTGTTGCAAAAGGTTGGGCAGAGGGAGGAGAAGGAATGACGGAATTAGCACATGCTGTGGTCTCCTCAATTGAATCAGGTGAAAATAGCTTTTCACCGTTGTATGATTGGGACTTACCTATAAAAGATAAAATTGAAAAAATAGCGACTGAAATTTATGGTGCGACAGAAATCAATTACTCGAAAATAGCTAAACGAGATATGGCCAGAATTGAAAAACTGGGATTAGGTCATTTACCAATATGTATGGCAAAAACACAAAAAAGCTTTTCAGATAATGATAAGTTACTCGGAAGACCTGAAGGATTTGAAGTGACCATAAGAGAATTTGAGTATGCTGTAGGTGCTGGGTTTATCATTCCTATATTAGGAAATATGATGAGAATGCCAGGTCTCCCGACAATTCCTGCAAGTGAAAACATGTACATTGACCAAGATGGAACAATTTCAGGCTTAAGTTGATTATACTCGTGTAAAAGAGAAAACATGATAATAAAGACTGATGCCGAATTAGAGGGGATGAAAGCCGCATCTCATGTCGTTGCAAGAGTGTTGAAGAAAATGAAAGATTATGTGGAAATAGGAATGACGACAAAAGAAATTGATGATTATGGTGGGAAATTACTGGCTGAAATGGGAGGTAAATCAGCTCCATTTGTTGAATATAAATTTCCGGGATTCACCTGTATTTCCGTTAATAACGAGGCGTGTCATGGTGTACCTTCCACTAAGAAGGTATTAAAAAACGGTGATCTGATCAATATTGATGTTTCAGCAAATGTGGATGGATATTATGGTGACAATGGCTGTTCGTTTGTATTAGGTGAAGATGTACAGAATCTGCAACCTCTAGTCGATGCTTCACACGAAATTCTTACTAAAGCAATAGCGAATATTAAACCAAAAGTGAAAATAAATGAGATTGGCCACCTGATTCACTCGGAAGCTAAAAAAAGAGGATTTAATGTAATTCGAAATATTTGTGGGCATGGTATAGGAAGAAAGCTTCATGAGGAGCCAAGTGAAATAGCTTGTTGGAAAGACCGTATGAACAGACAAAGGTTCAGAGTTAATTCAGTAATAGCAGTTGAAACATTTATAAGTACAAAGGCAAAATTTGTTTATGAAGCAAGCGATGGTTGGACTTTAAAAACCAAAGACGGCAGTTTTGTGGCACAACACGAACATACAATGATAGTACGAGATGGAATACCTGAAATTCTTACATGGGAAAATGGTATTTGAGAAAATAGAATGGTAATGGGCTGGGGCCCAAAGATCACTTAACTTCGTAATTCCGTTTGCACAAAAAATTAATCAAACATACTGTTTTCGGACCTTTCAGACTTTCGTACTACGTGCTAAGTCTTAACCTTGAATTCAAGTTACGTCGTCTTTTATTTTCTGTTTACACGTTATATTTTCTTTGGGCGAAAGCCCAAAAAGTTATGGTATACAAAGATCCATCAAAATTGAAATGTTTCGAAGAAATGTTGTTTCTATCAAACTTGAAAATATGGGTACAACCTTTCATCCGCACAAAAAAAAAGTTAGCTGATTCCTCAACTAACTTTGCAAATTATAATCCCATGAACATATTCAGTAATACTGTTTTTCTGGTGCTAACTATATTCTTACAATCCTGTATTCTTGAATGTTATTGTCTTATGAAGAGAACCCTTATTATTTTCCTTTGAATAAATAGATTTCTCTACTCAAAGATATATGCATATAGGGTTGAATAAGTGGACAAATATTGCATTTTGTAGAAAAAAAATAGATTAAACAAAGTAACAAAAACCTATAAATGCTTAATTAAAGGAACACTTTTGTAGAAAATTATATTAATATAACAAAAAAATAAAATGTATAAAACACAGAATTACAACTGTTTTATATTTTTACTTATTCAAAGGGATTTTCTAAAAATGGATTTTCAAGATACGATGTATCAGTAAGTGTTTTCATAAAAGCTACGAGTCCTACTTTTTGATCTTCTGTTAAGTTTAATTCATGCACAAGTGGATCTCGGTTGGGTGTAGGATGACCACCTGAATTATAATGTTCAACTACTTCTTCAAGTGTTTCAAATCTTCCATCATGCATGTAAGGAGCTGTCAGCGCAATATTTCGTAAACTAGGAGCTCTCATTTTACCATAATCAGATTCCTTATTCGTAACAACTGCACGTCCTATATCACCATAATCATCTATGGTATTAGCTTCTTGCAAACCATTATCAAAATATTGATTGGATGTAAACAAAGGTTCGTTATGGCAATGTCCACATTCGCCATCTTTAAGTAACGGATTAACATCAAAAAAAGTCTCAAATCCAAGAAGCTCTTCATCTGTCAACACCCCTATATCCTTTTTCCATCGATCATACTTACTATTCCCACTTAAAATAATTCGCTGAAACTGACCAAGTGCCCGTGCAGTAAGTTCTTTCGTTATTTCTTCTGAATCTTCAATACCAAATGCTTTTCGAAACATCGTCGGATACTCAGGATGAGACTTTAAGTCTTCAACAACTTCCTCCCATGAATGATCAAGCTCAATATCATCTTCAACTGGAAGTAAAGCTTGATCTTCAAGCTTTTCAGACCTCCCGTCCCAAAACAATCCCTGGGTATAGTAAGCCGCATTTACTAATGTCATGGATGATCGACTAGTTTGTTCTCCTTGAACACCTACTGACAGAGCTTTTCCATCCGTAAAGGCTAGTTCAGGTAAATGGCATGAGGAACAGGACATTGTTCCTGTTGAAGACAAAACAGGATCAAAAAAGATATGCTGACCAAGCCGAATTCCTTCTTCAGTTAATTCATTGGTCTTAGGAATAGGTAATATTCCTAAATTTTCTGTCTCCTCTGCATTAACCTCATAAGGTGTCGGATTATACGGTATGTCAATCAAGTCTTTCTTGCAAGAACTAAGAAAAATACTTATGCCAACAAACAAAAAGACTCTGATCATAATTTTCTTTTATTGTACCACTCGGAAATTATCTGCTATTCTATTATAAAACCCTTGAAATGCTTCCTGATTTCCTGGATCATGAATGATTCCAAATTCAGCCGGAGCTCCATCAATCATAAAAAATGGCTCATGATCTATAGCTAAACGTATAATGTTATTATCTTCATCAATTTCTGAATCGATTACAACAGTGACTTCTTTGTAAATATCATCTTTTCCTGTATGAACAATCCAACCCGTTTCAGGAACTCCATCTCCATCAGTATCGTGTCTTCCTTCTTGTTTGGAAAAAATATAAGAATTCCAAGCCGCCCAATAATAACCACTATTATTCAATACATCATCCGCAGGAAAGTCAATTGGGCTTTGCGCATTTAAGTCAGAGTTTAACCCAAGACCAAACGTTATAGATTCATAATTTCCAATAGGAACATTGTCTTCAATCATTATTCTTACTCCTCCAGGAGAGTCTTCAAAATCAACCTGCGCATAATCCATAAGGTTTATTTCAGATCCATCATCAGCTGTTAGTCGAACATCGCTTATAAAGAAATCACTTCTACTGATTTCGAATGCTACACCACCCTCTTGTTGATATACAGTATTGTATTGAAGTATCTCATCTCCATAATTCGCTTGGAAAACCAAGTCCAAATCAGTTGTTGTCTCTCTGTTATTGTTACAACATGAAAAAAGCAAGGCACAAAAACTTAATGCTATTAATTGTTTCATTCGGTCAAACTTATAAATTCGTTAGGTAAATTAAAGTCATTAACAATCTGAACATCTTGAGTTTCTTCAATCATCACATTTTCCAATAGCTTTTCATAATCAATAGACAACTGTAGGCCAAAGTCTGTTCGGATTATTTTATTAACGTCTACAAGGGGCAAAAGTATCTGAGAAGAAGCAGTATTTAACTCCATTCTCACAATTTTGTCGATTTGAAGACTATCTCCTATTTTAAGATATAAACTAATATCATAATACCCTTCGTCCGTATATAACGTATCGTAATTATAGAGTGGGCTTTCTTCATTAATAGCAATATAATTATGAGGAACCCCTACATCAAATGAAACAAAATTAACCTCACCATTCTCCCTTATACTACCAATATTTAAAAGAGACGTTACGGGTCTGAAAAATTGATGATCATCATTTAACTCGACAAACTCACCAGAAGGACTCTCATAATTCGCTTTTTCAATGATTCCCTCATCAACTCCTCCAATATCCATTACTAAATTGCTTATCAATATAACAGCATCTCGAATACGATAGGATTGGCCAAAGGTATTTACAAGGACTGTATCTCTTGTCCAGCTTGTATCACCTACCATATGAGATAGTCTGAATTGAATTTCGGGATAAGTACAACATTCATCACATGCATCATCAGACGAAATGGTATAATCTTTGGCTAGTAAATCAAGACATCCTTCTTCTCGTTCATAACAAGAATGAAGGAGCATCACACTGAGAAAAAAGAGAATAAAGTGTACTATTTTCATATTGATATAACGTAATTAAATCACGACTTATAGATCTTCTCGTATTCTTTTTTAATGATCTTCTTTACCTGATGGCTAAAATCTTTTTCTTGAATCCAATGATAATATTGCTTATTCTCGGTCAACACACTTGTTACCGTTTGATTAATGTATTTTCCGAAATTAAAAACAATTTCTCCGTCTGAATTATATTTCAACCTATTCGTAACATCTACTGTAGTGAGATCATTCGTGAAATCATGTAACTTTTGAATGTCATTCTGAATAGGTTTTTCTACTACAAATCCATCTCCGTCTTCAAAATCCTCCTCCTTATATACATCAAGTTGGCCTTTTAAAACATCAACGGTTGCTCTAACATCTGCCAATGCATTATGTGCATCTTTTAAATCCTTCCCGCAGAATTTCTTGTAAGCTGCAGTTAATGTTCGTGGTTCCATTTTATAAAAGATGCGTTGTACATCTATTAACCTTCTTTTGGATATATCGAAATCAAGACCCGCGCGTGCAAATTCTTCCATCAATAAAGGAATATCAAACCGATTCGAATTATATCCACCCAGATCTGCATCTCCTATCCAGTTAAATATACGATGGGCGATAGACTTAAAGGTTGGTTTGTTTTTAACCATTTCAGGTGTTATTCCATGAATAGCCATTGATTCAGGACTTATAGGAATTCCTGGATTAATCAACAATTCAGCTTCTTCTGGCTCTTTATCCCCAGGAAAATACTTTATGAGGGCAATTTGAACAATCCGATCTCGCATGATATTTAATCCAGTAGATTCGATATCAAAAAACACTATTTCTTTCTCTATATGAAGCTCCATTGAATTTCCTTTTTCTGGTTTAAAGGTAGGCATAAAGCCTTAATCCATTTGTATTATTCTAGACTCAAAATCATCTGTTTGCCATTTCTGGATAGTTGTCCCATCATCTGAGAACAACAACAGACCTTCATAATCTTTGTTATGAGTTAATAAGGC
>JAHDGD010000228.1 GCA_020627825.1 Saprospiraceae bacterium | reverse complement strand
CCAAAAAGTTCAGAAGGGAAATAAGATAAATCACTTTACAGGAACTTTAGACTTGACTAAACTTCAATTAGCAACAGATGTCAATGAAACAATACTTACTTTCTCAAAAGTTTATCCCCATTTTAGTACAGAGCAACAACTTTATGAGATTAATCTACCTTTAGAAACAACATATCAACTTAATGCTCGAAAGATTCCTAGCGGTCAATATGTTTATGCCTTCAGTCTCGATGCTACTAATAAAATAGAATTACATTATTCATCTCTCCAGGTATCTCAAAAAGATATCCTCATTCCGAGTAAAGAGAAAGGCTTAACGTTCTCTGTAAAAGGAACCGAATACCTTTGTTTACTCATCTCTGCTGCTCCTATTGAAAACATAGAAGAACAACTGCAAAAGCTACTTGCTACAAAAGGACACTTCAAAGATAGATTACAAACGACTTTAGAATCACCTTTAAGTTTTTCTACACTCATCGATTACTCTCCTTATTTGATGCAATTTACAGCATCTAATTCCAATTCCATTATTCCTGTTATTTTGAAAGTTACTGTTGAATAAAAGTTCTCAAGCTTCTTCAAAAAAGATAAAAAAGAAAGGAGACCTTTTCAAGGAAACGGTATTAATGAGTAGAAAGCGAAAGATGATAAAATGTTATCCATTCTAGTTTTCAAAAACTCTTTTAAATTATTCTTCAAAAAAGATGAAAAATAAAAGGAGGCCTTTTCAAGGAAACGGTATTAATAAGCAGAAAGCGAAAGATGATAAAATTTATCCATTCTAGTTTTCAAAAACTCTTTTAAATTATTCTTCAAAAAAGATAAAAAAGAAAGGAGGCCTTTTCAAGGAAGCAGTATTAATAAGAAGAAAGCGAAAGATGATAAAATTTATCCATTCTAGTTTTCAAAATTTCTTTAAATTATTCTTCAAAAAAGATAAAGTATAAAGGAAGCCTTTTCAAGAAAGCGGTATTAATAAGAAGAAAGCGAAAGATGATAAAAAGTTATCCATTCTAGTTTTCAAAATTTCTTTAAATTATTCTTCAAAAAAGAAAAAAAATAAAGGAGGCCTTTTTTAGAAAGCGGTATTAATAAGTAACAAGCAAACAATTTCATTTTCATAAAAAAAGAAAAGAATGGTACACGATTCTAATAGTCACCACTATGCCTTTTCTAAACCTAAAAATAAAAAAATGCAAAATATTCATAACAATATCAAACGCTCTAAAAGTATGGTTATAAAAGAACTTTTATCGAAACATCATCCGCCCTGAGCAATAAAATAAATGTCTCTGAAATACAAAGTACTTCAACGACCAGCGCTCATCTAGCTTCGAAAGATGACTTTATAACATTGTAAAAACAAAACAATATTTTCTTTAAAAAATTATAAAATTATTTATTATGAAAGCGATTAAAAATTTATTCGGATTTGGTTTATTAGTATTAATGGTTTCTGTTTTTTTAACTTCTTGTGGAAAAGATGAAACACCAGAACCCGAAGCACAACCAATCACTCAAGATCAGATTTTAGCCCGAGCATTACAAACTCACAATGTAACTGAATTTAATACTACTTTACATGGTCAATTGAAGACTGACTATGCGAGTATAGAAACATCTGATGAAGATGAAGATGGTCATATTGATATCGCACGTATTAATATACCTATCGATCCACTTGAATTAGAAGCAACTGCAAATTTAATTATTTTCTACTTTGTTGATAAAGAAGACAATAATAAAGAAAAATTTGATTCTTATGTTGATAAAGTAATCTTTGAGGGTGAAACATTAGCACAGATCGAAGAAGCAGAAAATATTGCATCACAGAATGGTACAGAGATAGATTATAGTAATGTCAAATTTACTGGAGTAAATAAAATAGAGAGTCATGATGAAGGCACCTTATTGATTAGAGATGTATATGCTTCGGGAGAATTAATCGAAGCAACTGTAAATGAAGACTCGAGGTCTTATGTGTGGTGTATGGCTACTTGTTACCTAGGTAAAATGAGTTGGTGGGAAAGATCTCGTTGTGCATGGGCTACTGCAAAATGTGCTCTTACAAGAAATTGGTCTTGTTATACTGCAGTCAAAAATTGTGTTGGTAAATGGTCATATTGGAAGGAATGTTATAATGAGTGTACATAGTACTATTAGTGTGTAAGAAAACTTATTTCTTGATATAATGCAGAAATCAATAATCTAATATTGATTTCTGCATTTTTAATTTATCAATTATGACCCGATTATTTATTCTTTTCATGCTCCTTTTTTTATCAGATAATAGTAAAGAAAATACAAACCAAACCAAATGGAAAGAAATTATAGTTTCAATTCAGCCTACTAAAAGTATAAACGATATTACTAGTCTACTTGAAAAAGAAAAAAATCGTCAGGAATTTTCTTTTATAAAACCTAAGAAGCTATCTCATTCAATGAATATTTGGTTGATGAAAATTAATTCTAATAATAAAGTATTTTCTGCTCTTTTTCAGGAAATAGCACAGCATTCTTCTACTCATCTCATTCAAAAAAATCATGAAATCAAGTATCGGAATAGCCCTAATGATGATATGTTTGATAAGCAGTGGCAGTATTTCAATAACGGTCGAATAAATGGATTGCTTGATGCCGATATGGATGCAACTGAGGCTTGGGAAATTACAACTGGAGGCAAAACGAGTACTGGAGATGAAATTGTAATTGCAATTATCGATAATGGAATAGATTTAGACCATCCCGATTTGGAAGGTAATATTTGGACAAACCCTGGAGAAATTCCAGGCAATGAGATAGATGATGACAATAATGGCTATATAGATGATTATTATGGTTGGAATTTTTTGGATTCAACTAATGATGTAATAAATCATACTGGTAATATGGGAAAGCATGGAACACCTGTTGCTGGAATAATTGGAGCAAAAGGAAATAATAGTATTGGGATTTGTGGAGTTAACTGGAATGTGAAATTACTCAACATTGTAAAAAATGCAGCTGAAAGCGAAGCATCAATTATAGAAGCCTATTCTTACATAATGGATTTAAGAAAAAAATATAATGAAAGCAATGGACAAGAAGGAGCTTTTATTGTTGCTACTAATGCTTCTTGGGGTGTGGAAGGTATTACGGAGAAGGATGCTCCTATTTGGTGTGCAGTCTACGATTCGCTTGGAAGTGTAGGGGTCTTAAATGTTGGGGCAACGGCCAATAAAAATGTAGACGTTAATGTCGTGGGTGATTTACCATCTAATTGTCAAAGTGATTATTTGATTATGGTAACTAATATGACAAATCAAGATAAAAAACTTAGAGGAGCTGGGTATGCAAAACCGAAACTTGTAGTTACTGATTCAGGTATAGATACCATCCCGTCCTGTATCGATTTAGGTGCACCAGGAGAAGAGGTCTATACTCTAAATTATGATGGGGGATATAAACTATTTGAAGGAACTTCTTCTGCTACTCCTCATGTAACAGGAACAATCGGTTTGTTATATTCTGTACCCTGTCTGGAACTCATGAAAGATGCGAAAGAAAGTCCTCAAAAAACAGCATCTCTTATGAAGGCTTTTATCTTGGCAGGAGTTGATGAGATAGAAGGTCTTAAGGGGATCACTGTTACAGGTGGTCGGTTAAATTCATATAACAGCATTAGAGAGTTACAAAAGTATTATGGCTGTGAAAACATATCATCAGATCTCCAAAAGTATGGAGTAGAAATTCATAATATTTATCCAAACCCTGCAAGCGATTGGATTAGAATAAGCTACGAAATTAATGATAGAGATAATAAAGAAACACCATTACATATTGGCATGAATAATAGTATTGGGGAGTACATCGGTAATATTCGGCAGTTAGGAGTTAAAAAAAATGGACACTATGAAGTAGAACTCGATACATCCAACTTAAAGAGAGGTATTTATTTCCTTTCTATCAGAAAAGGCAACAAACCAATCAAAGCTGAAAAAATAATTGTTTTGTAATTTTTATATCTGTTTAGGGAGACCTTTTAATTCTTAGGGTATTAATAGTTGTAAGCTAAAAACTATTAATAATTATTGTATTCTAAAGTTAAAAATTTACTAAAATGAAAAGTTTAAAATTTAACAAAATCATACTTTTTTTTGTTGTAATTTCTCTTTCACTGTTTACTACATCTTGTAGTGATGCTATCAATGATCCAGAAGTTGATCCAGAGATTAAACTACAACAACCTCCTTTTAAATTTAAAAAACAGATTACTGTTGAAGATGAATTAGGCACAAGTTCGATTGTAATCGAAATCGCTTCTAATGATGAAGGTAAATTAGTTTTTTTTGAAAATGGATATGAGTTAGTTCCTCTATTTGAAAAGCATGATGTAGAAATAGATGAAAGTATTAAAAATAATACATTACCTGAAATAAATGATATTTACCTAACAATAATAGAAGAAAATTTAATAGCCGATGCTATCGGCTACTATTTGAAAGATGTAATTGATGTACGTAGATATCTTGGTGAGCGATGGATAAATGGCTACCATACTACAGAAATGGATATGACCCTTGATACAACTTTAGAAAGTTATCACCATAATTATTGGTTTCTTGCAAGAGGAGAATTTTCTTTTTACTATAAAAGACCAGATAGTACCTTAGGTTCATGTACTGCAAGTTTTGGAGAATATTACTTTTATTGGTAAAGTTAAGTGCTAATAAGGTTTATATATAGAATCTTAACTGTATGAAAACATTTGTCAAAAACATAAATAAAAGAAGAGCTTTGATAGGCATAAAAATCTATCAAAGCTCTTATCTTTGTTTATAATTC
>JAHDGD010000227.1 GCA_020627825.1 Saprospiraceae bacterium | reverse complement strand
TATTAGTTTTAATCATCTTTAAGCCATATTCTTTCATTGTTTTAGCAATTTCTGTCGCATACCCATTACCCCAAAATTTTGGTTTCAATGAGTACGCAATTTCATATTCCACATGACCGTCAATATCTCTTTGAAGTATTCCTCCCATTCCAATAAATTCTCCATTTTCTTTTATCTCAACAGCTAAATGACCATGACCATCATTTTCATATCTATTTAGTTGAGCTTTTATCCACTCTTCAGCAAGCATTTCATAACGCTTACTTAGATCTAAACCTACATATTGTAACATGGGATTATCGATGAAAAATTCTACCCAGCTAGGGATATCTTTCTTTTTTAATTTCCTAAAACTTAGTCTTTCACTCTTTAATCCAAAATAATCCATTTTTGAACATTTTATGATTTCATACAAAAACTATTCATTGGCTATTACCAAATTAAACCCTGAATGTATAATTGTTTTTAAGCTGTTAGATTATCCAGTAGAAGAAGGTTCAGCTGAATTCGTTTCTACCCAAATTCCTTCTTCATGCGATCCAAGTTTCTCTTGTTATCTCGATCCTTAATTGTATTACGTTTGTCGTACGTTTTTTTACCTTGACCTAGTATGATCTCAACTTTTGCAAAACCTCTATCATTGAAGTAAATGCGGTAAGGCACAACAGTCATACCTTTTTCTGTAACACGCTTCGATATTTTCTTTAATTCTGGTTTTCTTAGTAGTAACTTTCGAGTTCGTTTCGGTTCGTGATTGTAAACAGTCCCCAGTTCATATTCCGCTATGTAGAGGTTTCGAATATACAATTCATCGTTCTCAAAACTGCAAAACGCATCGTTCATATGTGCATTTCCGGCACGCAATGACTTCACCTCTGTTCCTTTCAACTGAATTCCTGCTTCAAATTCTTGAACAATAAAGTATTCAAACTTTACTTTTCGATTGACAATCTCTGCTGTATGCTTATTGATACTCACCTTATAAATTTTCTAGCACGAAAGTATGCATTTTTGTATACAAGTGAATCCTAGCATTGTTTCCATAAATACCATGATTCCTGTTTGGATAAAAGTATGTATCGAACTGTTTATTTGCCGCAATAAGAGCAGCCGCCATCTCAGCAGAATGCTGAAAATGTACATTATCATCACTATTACCATGCACTAATAAATAGCTTCCCTTTAGCAAATCAGCAAAATTAACGGGTGAATTATCTTCGTACCCTGTCGGATTCTGTTGAGAAGTTTGCATATAACGTTCCGTATAGATTGTATCGTACCATTTCCAGTTGGTAACAGGTGCTACAGCAATAGCTGCTTTGAACACATCAGCTCCTTTTGTTATAGCTAATGACGACATATATCCTCCATAGGACCAACCAAAAATACCGATACGTCCTTCATCCACATAATCCAGTTGAGATAAGTACTTTGCTGCATTGATCTGATCTTCTATTTCGTATTTCCCTAGTTCCTTATAGGTCATTTTTTTGAATTGTTCGCCTCTTGCACCTGTTCCTCTGTTATCAACACTCACCACAATATATCCTTCAGCCACTAATTTTTGAAACCACCAATAATTTTGTCCTTTCCAAGAATTCGTTACGGTTTGACTTCCAGGTCCACCATAAACATACATAAAGACAGGATATTTTTTGGAAGAATCAAAGTTTTTTGGCTTCATCATGTAGGCATTCAACTTGACCCCATCGGTTGTAGGAACTTCCATAAAATCAACAGATGTTACCCCATAGTCTTTCATTAATTTTTTAACCCGAACATTGTCAACGATGGAGCGTAGAGCCTTTCCATTGTTTGAATGAACACTATACGTAGACGGCGTATTGATATCACTGTAATTTAATACATAGTAATCATAGGTACTTGAAAATTGTGCAGAATTTGTTCCTTGTTTGTCAGCTATTACCTTAAGTTTCTTGCCGTCGGTTTTAATCGAATAAATCTCTCTATCCATTGGTGTTTTGCGAGCAGCTTGAAAATATACACGATCACGTTGCTTATCGTATCCGTAAAAATTCGTCACATCATACTTCCCTTTTGTTAATTGAGTTTGCAAACTCCCATCGGAATTATAGAGATAGATGTGATTATACCCATCTTTTTCACTTGTCCATAAAAATTGTTTTCCATCTTTGATAAAGGTCATATTGTCGTGAATGTCAATATACCACTCACTTTCTTCTTTCAACAACAGAGAAGTCGATTGTGCCTTCGTATCCACTTTTAACAACTCCAGTTCATTTTGCAATCGATTCATTGTGTAAACGATAAGATCTCTTGGTTCAGGAGTCCATTTTATTCTAGGTATATACTCGATGGACTGATTAAGATTTACATCGAAGGTTTTTCCATCTTGAATGGTATAAACATGTACACTTACTTGGCTATTTTTCTCTCCTACTTTTGGGTATTTGAAGGTATAATAGTCTGGATATAATCCATTCTGATATCCAGTCATCGTAAACTCTTTTACCTCTGATTCATTAAATTTCAGAAATGCGATTTTCGATCCATCTTCATTCCATTCAAACGCTCTCGTAAAACCAAATTCTTCTTCATAAACCCAGTCAGCCATCCCATTGATGATTTCATTAAATGAACCATCTTTTGTTATCTGTTTTGTTTTAGCCGTTGAAATTTCAGTGTAATATAGATTGTTTTCATGAACAAATGCCACCTTGGAACCGTCTGGAGAAAATTGAGCATTGCTAATCAGTCCACTATCGAATACTGGAGTCTTTTTTCTTGATTCTAGATTAAGAACTGCAAATCTTGCTTTCGAAGATCTTCTATAAATTTGTTCGCTTTCCGTCTTTATCAAGATGTTTTTTTCATCGGGAGAAAAAGAATATGCATTCATCCCTTCTTGCGTGTAGATATCTTCCACAAAATCTCCCGTTACCAAATCATATTTTTTAATAGCATTCTCTTCAAGACGTGTATAATGTTTTCCATCTTGTAAGAAATTGAAACCGGGTACAGACTTCGCGTAAAAGGTATAATCCGTCCATATGTCTTTTAACGTGATTTCCTTTGGGCCCTGAGCCCATATCGTAAAACTGCTTATAAAAAATAAGGAAACTAAAATCAGTGTTCTATTCATGCTTATCAATTGTAAGAATGTGCAAGATAATAATATTACAAAGATCATTGGTCAGACAATAGTATCTTTAAGCCTATGAAAATACATTTTTACCTTTTTGTCTTATATATTGCTTTGATAAGTTCTTGTGGGTCGGAGCCCAAAAATAATGCATCGTCTTTCATGCCTGACATGGTGCATAAAGTTCATGATAATCGTTACCAAGTAGGTCTATTGATCATGGATGGAGTATACAATACTGAATTAACGGCTCCCTATGATATTTTTCAACATACCCAGTATCGTGAAGGCATTAAACAAATGGATGTGTTCATGATTGCAGAAGAACTGAAACCAATAACAACATTCGAAGGGATGCGGATTATGCCAGACTACGCGTTTACAGCAGATCACCCCGAAATTGATATTCTCGTAGTTCCAAGTGCAGAACACCATCTCGATACAGATCTTGAAAATGATAAAATGATCGAGTGGGTGAAAAAAGTAGGGGAAAAAGCAGAATTTGTAACATCACATTGTGATGGAGCATTCGTTCTAGCTAAGGCGGGATTACTTGATCATGTTGCTAGTACAACCTTCCCTTCGGATATCGAAAAATATAAACAAATGTTCCCTCAACTTGACGTGAGAAAAGACGTATTATTTGTCCATGACGATAAATTTATTACCTCAGCGGGAGGAGCAAAATCATTCGAAGCTGCATTGTATTTATGCGAATACTTGTATGGTGACTCGATTGCCCGTTCCTTAGCAGGAGGATTAGTAATTGACTGGAAACTAAGTGAGGTACCGCATGTTATAATAGAGAAATAGAAAGCTTTGAGAGGAACGGTTTTATTTAGATATCCAGGTGAAAGCCCTTCCATTTTCCATTGTGGAGAAGGAGAAGATCAATTGTACCTGTGTCCATTCGAGCAGAAATCTGCTGCTCTACTGAAAGGGCAAATAGGTCCTTATGAAAAAATTGATTTTCCGCTGTTTTTTACTCAAGATGAGCCTTATTGCAGTTCAAAAGAAACGTACCTTGGACAATTCGGAAAATTTATCGCTGCATTCCGCGAACAACATATCAGTAAAGCCATATTAAGTAGGGTGCTTCAAATGGAGATAGGACAGCCTGATGTACATGCTATATTTGAATCCATGTGTAGACTTTATCCCACTGCATTTTGTTATGTGTTATCAATTGATGGAATAGGAACATGGGCAGGGGCGAGTCCTGAGATTTTGATGACCTATTCAGATCAGAAGATCCGAACTGTAGCCCTGGCAGGAACAAAGAAGAGTGCAGATGCAAGTGTATGGACAGAAAAGGAAAAAGTAGAGCACCGATTTGTAGAGCACTATATAGAAGGATTAGCATCAGAATCACACCCATTGCGTGAAAAATCAGACGTCAAGATTGTACAAGCAGGTTCTGTTTATCACTTAAAAAGTACATTTGAATTTGGTGCAGATGTAGAAACTGTTCAACCATTCTTAGAAAAGATACACCCTACCCCTGCTATATGTGGTTTACCTTATGAGAAAAGTAAAGCACTAATTCTAGCAACCGAAACACACGCAAGATCTTATTATTGTGGATACATAGGAATCGTAGGAGCAGACGAACAATCGATGAAAATGTACGTGAACATACGCTGCATGCAACTCATAAAAGATCGAGCATTTTTATACGTGGGAGGAGGTATTACACCTGAATCCAAGGGAGAAGATGAATGGAATGAAACGGAAAACAAGAGTAGAACGATGGCAGCAATTTTCGGGGGATGAATGATG
>JAHDGD010000226.1 GCA_020627825.1 Saprospiraceae bacterium | reverse complement strand
GCTTGCTTCCCTGCGCGGAAATGTGGACTTTTAAAATTCAATTTATCCATAACGGTTTTGATAGGTGGCGTCTCTGTGAGGAACGAACAGATATGCTCATCCTATCTAGTGTTATGCAGCGTATTTTTCTACTTCCCTTAGAAACTTATCGAATGACCTACTGCACGTTCTACCAATTTCTGGTCTTATTGAGCTAGCGATTCGCTTTCTATGTCTTCTGTTCTTTGTGTTCGCTTTTTCTTTGAGTTTTGATTTAAGCCATTCTGCGGGATTCTCAATTTCATCATCAACGCAGGTGTGATTTTCTGTCACTGTACTTTCATCTATTAGTTCACAAGTTTTTAATCCTTCAGTATCCGAACAAAGCCAAGCATCATATGTCCTGTCAGCTACAACTACTGTTATAGTTTTCGGCATTATGAGTTTACCTCCTTCTTGGGTTTTATAGAATGCATCGATCTTAGTGTTTATCAAGTCTTTTAGTTCTATACAGGTTTTGCAAACACCTTGTCTAATAGCATCTCTAACATCAAGTGTTACAATAATATTTAATGGTTTATGAGACTTAATTAAGTAACTTATTTCTCTGTCAAAGTTCTTTATGATATTACCAATACCTTTAGCATTATGTATTGGATAATTAAATTGCCCCAAGACTTTTCCTACAAATGAAGGTATACCTGCAACTTCGGAATGACCTTCTACAAAGAATCCTATTTTTTTTCTATCTGGCATCGTTATAAATTTACTGGAACTCCTTTTAATAATCCTCTTACCCATAATTCACCAACTTCTCCCATCGAGATATCAGGTTCATCAATGACATCTTTTATCGTAAAGAATTTGGTTCCATCGTGTGTCCTTTCACTAATAAGTAGTTCTTCTGGTTCAATATTTTCTAAAACCTGTTGGGAATGAGTTGTCAATATTATTTGTATAGAATTACTTTCAATTGAGTCTCTCATATGTTCCAATAAGTCCTTTATTGCCCAAGGATGCAGTCCATGTTCGGGCTCTTCAATAAGCAAAGTGCTATTATTCGGATGGGTTTCGATAGCGAGAAGAATTGCATATGCTCTCAAAGTGCCATCAGAGGATTCCCATGATTCAATATTTTTACCTCCAAATATTTCTCTAAATTCGAGATACTCTTTGCCGGCTCGTAATGATTTACTTTCTACGTTTTCAAAATAAGGAGAGATGTTTGACATTGTTGTTATTATTCTTTCCCATTGATCGGAGTCAGTTATTTTTGATAACCTTTTAGTTACCGATGCAACATTATTACCAGAAGCATTTACGTAGGAACTTCTTGAAATGTCTTGCTCATGACGAAGTTCATTAATCAATAAATCATACTTTCCAATATTTAGAAACTCAGATCTTATCTTACGGAAGTGAAGAGAAAACATACTTAGTATTCTTCTTCTAGATAGAATTAGAGTTTCGTCATCAGAGATATTAGAACTTCCGATATTGTTTAATAATATATCAGCTATCTTTTTAATCCTAGATGTATCCAATGCGGTGGCTTCTTTGATATCAATCTTTAAAAAATCATCTAGTCCTAACCAATATGAAATTAGTTTACGATTATCATTATTTAATTGAAAATCGGTTTTTAATTTCAACTTATTTCTAACTCGTTCTAAAGTAATATCAGTATTATAGAGATGTGTAAGATTGAGGGTTTTGAACTTTTCAATATTCTCTTCTTCTTCACCGTTATTTACTAAATAGTATGAATTTAAAAGAGCATGTTTAATCACCAATTTTTCCTTTGTGATTTTTATTTTACCTTTTTTCTTACTTATGCCGATTTCATATTCAGCAATAAGCTTTGGGAAGTCAAATAATTCCCAATTCATAGGAGGTGTTAAACTAATTGATAGTTTAAAGGAGGATTCAATATCTTTTCTACGAGTAATTTGTTTAGGTATCACTTCATCGTATCCACCGTTTTTATAAAGTGTCTCTGTCAATCCAATTCTTGATAGGTCAGATATGAATTCTAATGCCTTAATAAGGTTTGATTTTCCCGTTGCATTAGCACCTACAATAGTTGTTAGAGGTGTTAAAGAAGTTTTTGCTTCTAAAATGCTTCTAAAATTATTAATTTCTATGTGTTCAATCATTTTATTTTTTTATGCTGCATAACGGATGATTATAAGCGGAGTATGACCGAAGGGAATATTCCGTCTTATATATTGTTAGCTGCTGCGATTCTTTCTGGCGGATTCATTAAGTATACTACTAAGAATAATGCTAATGCTCCACCAGCTCTAATTACAATTTCATTAATGGAACCATCTATTTCGACGAATCCAGGAATGACTGCTCCAATACAAGCTGCACCAAGTGAAGTGATAACTCTCCAAATCCAGAATTGTGAATCAGTTGGGTTAGGAATTTTAAGTGAAATTACTATTACCGTAGCTATAATGATTATGCCCATTATCAGCATAATGATGGTTAATGTATCCATGTTTAATATTTTAGTTGAATGTTATGTATGTTTTCACCATTTCCTGCTTCTGTCCTTGATGAATAAAATTTCTCAATTACTATTAACTCCCAACCAATAATGAATTTATGATTCTTAAAAATTATACTTTGAGAAACAGGTTTTCTATTTTTTCTCTTTACAGTATACTGCATTGGCGTCTTAAATAAGTATGTACCAGTTTTTGCATCATAGCAATCCATTATTTGTGTTGTTCCATTAGAATCCTTCACTTCAACAAATACAGAAGCATATTGGGTGGCACAGCTTGATAAGAACAAAAGTGTTAATAAACTAATCCAGTTTATCATATTTCTTGTCCAATTCCTGTAGCAAATTTTGCTTTTCATCGTAGTATTTAATTTGTTTTAGATCATTTTCAAGATCACTTTTTCTTATACTATTAAGGGTTTTAAAATCTTCTTTTGATGGTATCCAAGCTTCGTCCTTTATCCAGTTAAAAGAAGGATCAGGGTTTGGAGTCATTGGAAGTAATTTGCCTGATCTTGCAATTATTTGTGGATGTGGTATTCTAATTGTTGTTCCATCAAATGACGCTTTAACTGTTGTACTTGAAGATTCATCCTTATAAGAACCTTTAATAGAGAAAGGACCCCACCCAGCCGAAGCATTTGTGTCTAAGATTTTTTTGACGAATTCTCTTTCCTTGCTCGAAAAAATTGCACTTAACTCAACGTTTTTAACTACAATTAAATATTCAGGTAAGATTGGCATTCTTCCTATAGGTCTTTTTGGAGGGTTGATAAAGAGATTACCACCGTCACTAATAAATTCTTTGCTAAAGTTCTTTTTCCATGTCCAATACTTATATCCAAAAATATCAGACCGCATCCAAGGTCGTACAATACGGACTCGTTGATATTCTAATCTTAGATTAATATTCTTGATATTCGATTTGTGGTATTCATAGTCTTTACTTCCAGATGCACCACCACCAAAGCTAAATAAGCCAAAATTTGCAGATACACCACCACTCCAACTTGTAGATCGTGAGTAATCATAGGAATCAGATTCACTTATTTCTCTTTCTATAGATGGCCATTCTCCGCCCCATTCTGATATTGGAGGTGATAAAAACGTTTGATAATAATCACCTAAATTCGGAGATGTTCTTTTTTGTTCATTTAATTGAAATCTAAAGTCATCCCAACGCGATGCAGGATTAGGACCTGTAAGTTGATTAAGTGTTCCATTCTTTCTTTCGTGAATCTTTTTCAGTCCAAAAGTTTCCCAATTGTTTAATGCTGTTCTTTTTTTTCTATTAAGGATTTTAATCTTGGCTTGATTTGGTTTCTCTTTGGCTTGTTCTAAATCTAACGCATCAACAATATCAAAATACTTATCTGAGTAACTACTATAGTTTTCGATGTTATTTGAAAGCCATTTTCTGAGGTCATCAATCTTTTTTAATGTGTCATCGTCTAATTCATCTATAGGTAAAGATGCTTGTAAGATTAAGTCTTCATAAACATTTTGAACTGAGCCTAACAATTCTGCACTTGAGCTATATTCAATATCTTTGTATTTGTTTACATAAGATGTGTCAATTAGAATATTTGTTAAATCCGCTTGAATTGCCATATCATCAGAACCCGATCCTTCTTTGATATTTGGGCTAATAAAATGACCGGGTTGCATAAATGATACCATTTCTCCTTTTGGAAATCTATCGCCCACGAATAGGGATTCTTGCAATGCGGCAAAAAGATTTAAGATCATTTTTTTGTTATCAGGCATAATTATTGGTTTTAATGTATACAATTGAGATTTAATAGTTCTTCTGAATGGTCAAGTTCTGTCCACCAATCTTTTTTATTGTTAAGATAGTTATTTAGATCATTACTATACTTTTGTTCCATATAGAAATCTACTTCTTGGTCTTCAAAATAGGATTTTACTCCATGCTTTCTGTTTTGTAAATGGACTGCGTCTTGGGTCTTCCAATAGTAACCGGAAGTTAGATTATATTTGATTCCTGTTTTTGCAAGCAATTCATATCCCTTTATACCACCGATGATGGCTTCAGCGTCTGTTACAAATTTGTCATTATGAAACCACCAAATATCAGCTGCTTCTTCCCATTGATGCCATGAAAAGCCAGGGTAGACCCAAGTGATTTTCTTGTTCCCTGTTTGAGGTCCAACTGACTCAATACATTGTGCTAAGAAATTGCAACCTTTAGCTTTGAGAGAATTTATTGCATTTGCAATTTCAACTGTAGATCTTCCCTTTCGATAATATTTTGCTTGTTTAAGTGGATGTCTTTCCAATTCAATAAGTCTAAAGTCCAAACCTTGAGTATTTAACTCACTGATTATTTTTTCTATTTGTTTTTTAAATTCTTTTGGATTTTCCATTTTTATTGAGTTTTGGTTTTCGTTGCAGCTAACGGACGATGATACTCGCCGTATCGAC
>JAHDGD010000225.1 GCA_020627825.1 Saprospiraceae bacterium | reverse complement strand
AAAATCCAGTTCCTTCGGGAGTGAGGGTTCGATTCCCTCCGAGGGTACTAAGTGGCTAAAAAGAGCTAATCAAAAGCAAACTAAAACCACTGTAAATCAAAGGATTAAGCCAAGCAATGAATTTTGCTTGGCTTTTCTTTTGCCTTTATTTGATCTTTTCTTGTGCCCTATTTGTGCCCTCTTTTGTATTTTAGTGTAAAATCAAGCTTATGTCTGTTGCGCTTCGGTATAAAAAGAATAAAGACGGTTCCCAAACTGCTTTCTTAGATATCTACGAAAACAAAGTTCGTAGGAAAAAGAATATCGGAATTAGGATATATAAATCCGATACGGATAAAAAGGAAAAAAAGAAACGTGCCGAAGCGATAAGAACTAAATATCATAATGAATTATTAGATAAAAAATTCGATATCGTTTCTGAGGATAAACGAGAATCGGATTTTATCCTATACGCTCAAAATTTTATCAAAGAACATAAAGGGGCGGGAATTAAGAAATATATCTATGCCTATGAAAAGTTTTTGGACTATTTGATATTTAAGCGGATTATTAAAGAAAAAGGAGAAAAAGATTTGCGGTATAAATTCCATGTTGTTAATCACAGAATCCCATTTAATAAGTTAGATTATAAGCTTTGTAAAGACTTCAAAGATTACCTATATAGTGAAGATTCAAAACTTACAGGAGAAACCCCCTACGACTACTTTAAGCGATTTCGAGCGATTATTAACCAAGCTTCAAAGGAAAGTTTTTTATTGGAAGTTCCAACAGCCGAAATCAAAATAAAAAAGCCAGAAAGTAATCTGAAAAAGCTGGTATTAACTGAGGATGAATTAAGGAAATTAGCTAGAATAGAATGTGGCGGATTTGAAGTAAAAAGAGCCTTTTTATTTGCTTGTTTTACAGGTCTTGGTGCAGCAGAAATGAAAGAGTTAAAATGGGCTAATGTCAAAAATGGAAGGTTAAACACGAAAAGGTCTAAAAATGGAAATCCAATTGAAAGTAAATTGGGTAAAACTGTAATTTCTTTACTAGGTGAAAAAGGACCAGACAATCAAAAGATTTTCAAATTTGCCTCAGATACAACAGTTTCAAAGCATCTGAAAAAATGGATGGAAAGAGCTGAAATTGATAAACACATTACATTCTATTGTGGACGGCATACGTTCGCTGTTTTGTCCTTATTGAAAGGGGCAAGTATCGTAACAGTAAGTAAATTAATGGGACACAAGGATATTTCGTCCACTATGAAATATTTGAATTATATCAAGGATCAAGAAGATCAAGCAATTGATAATTTGCCCGTACTAGATATATAAATCCGTATTATTATTGTTAGATATGGAAACCAACGATCAAACAATAAAAATCCTTCACGAAACTACTTATGATAATTGTAAGGATGCTTTGAAATTTTACCGAGATTGTAAACAAGCTTTTTTCGTTAAAGAGGTAGGACGTAATATTGAAATACCAATAGATTATAGAAGACCTGTTATAAGCAAACTATTACAAGTTCCAAAGGTATATATGAAGTCTTTGGAAAAACAACTCTTAGAGTATTTAGAAAGCGACATAAAAGCTATCCTAGATCATTTGCAGGACGAAGTAAAAGAAGTTATAAATAGAGATGTTCAAACAGGATTGCAGCCTTTAGAGTTCATTAAATTCAAAATCAGAGAAACGAATAATTACCTTAACAAAAAGGATGAATTTTATTCATCTAAGGAACGCAAAGAAGCAGATGAAAAGGGTATTCTATTGGTCAAAGGGACAAGTCAATATGGTCCTAAATACTTCATTGATGAAATCAATACTTATATCGATTCGGGAGGTACTTTGTTGGGTGCTATGGTAAAATTTCCATTTGATAAATTAAGTTCGACTATCGCTTTGAAAAGGCATTTGAAGTGGTTGGAATCATACGATGTAACAACAAAAGAAAGCAAAACCGTTGCTTTGTCTTTAAATGGTTACAATTGGACACTTATGAGTGAAAAATTAAATGAAGGACTCTTTACTAAAAATTGTAATGCCATTCAATTAAGCAATTTTGTTAATGATATTGAAAGTAACACCACTATTCATTGGATTGATACCCCCAAGAAAGGAAATATAAAATTACAGTCTTTGTTGTATTTCATATATGTAATTGATAACGAACTGTTAGGGGCGTATTCACGGAGTGTTTTGTACAATAGAATCTGTTCAAATTTTATTGGTGTAAATTCTGAAGAAGTCAATCGAAATTCATTAAAAAATGCTGTTTCTAGATTTTTATCCAAAAGTTATAGATCTGTAACTGGGCGCAAAAAGTTACTTAAATTAATCGTCCAAGAATGTAAAAATTAAAGCTTAATGATTACCAATGGTTACTTTTAAGCTTACCAAAAGTTACATTGATTACCATGTACATACCACTCTTGCAATCAAAATAAAGTCGTCTTAGACTTGTACTGTTATTAGATTTTTTCAATCAAAACAGTATTTGAGATGAGTGATATTGAGACTGCAATTTTACAAAGACTAGATGCGATCCTAGCATCAAATAAGGAGGTTTTAACATTAAAAGAAACAGCTAGTTATATGGGTTGTTCTACGACTTATTTACACAAGTTGACTTCAAAAAATGAAATCCCATTCTTTAAGCCAAGAAATAAAATCATCTATTTCGACAAGGCGGAATTGAATGATTGGTTAAGACAAAATCCACAAAAAACAAACGCTGAAATTAATGGTATTGCTACTGATTTTGTTCATCAAAAAATGAGCAGATAAGATGAATTATTCCAAGCAACAAAATACCCTATTAAATACATTAGGAGTAAAGCGGACAAACGAAAACACGTACCAAGGACCAAACAATGCGATCCGTTTAGAGGGTGTGGGTTCGTGCAAAGACTCATTAAGAAAACGACCACGTAAGAAAATAATTACACAAGGTTTAAGCAGGGCATTGGCAAAAGTAGCACGTGAAAAGAATGAGATAGATTGGGAAAAAAAGTATTGGAGGGCTTGGCATTGTCAGACGACTCTTAATACCTACAAGGGTAGGGGGTATGGAGATTTTTGTTCACTTCGGCATTGTACAGTTTGCGCTTCAATTCGGAAAGCTCATTTAGTGAATCAGTATAAGCCTATTATTGAAAAATGGCAGAAAGTTAAGTTTGTAACGCTCACATCACAAGCCGTAAAGAAGCACGAACTTAAAAAGCGAATAGATGATATGATCCGATGGTTTGAATTGCTTTTGGATAAATGCAGAAAGCGATCTTCAAGGGGGAACGGAATAAAATTGATAGGTATAAAGTCTTTAGAATGTAATTATAACCCTATTGCAAAAACCTATAATCCCCATTTTCATTTCTTGGTCAAGGGGTATGAAGTTTCAAAGATTATAACAGTCGATTGGCTGCAATATTGGAAGCGATTAGGGGTCGCAGTTAGTCCAATGGCTCAACATTCTATAACGATTAAAAGTAATAAGGTGGATAAAGGACTGATTGAAGTACTCAAATACGGAGCTAAAATCTTTACTGATCCCAATATGAAAAAATCAAAAGATAAAACCGTTTTACCCGTTGTTTATGCTGCTGCTATGCACGAAATATTCAAGGCATTTGATGGACGTAAACTATGTACTAGATTTGGGTTTACTTTACCGAAAAGCAATACAGTTAAAACAGAATCAAAGATTGTCAAAGAATACGATCAGTTTGTTTTTGACCAAACTCTAAGAAACTACGTCAATATTGAAACGGGGCAAATATGGAAAACCGTTGCCACGACTAGTACTGAGGATTATCTACTAGAAAATATTAATACAGAAAAGAATTAAACCTCTTAATAGGAAAAGAAACATCCGCGCTCAGGTTGGCTCAATATTTCATATCTTACGGGTTTTGATTAAACGGATTATCTTTTACAATTCTATTTCATGGCATTATTCCAACAATCGGTTCTAAATAAGTATCTAAAGACTTTAGAGGACCAAAAAGTCAACGAGGCGTTCGATAAGTTTAAAGGATATTTTCAGAATCCAGAACGGATTGAAATGATACGCTCTATGAAAGAGGAGGAGTATCAAGATGGGTTTTTAGATGATTTGTTCATAAACGTACTGGGGTATACGAAAAAGCCAAATGAGGGCTATAACCTAGAACGCGAAACAAAGAACGTCACGGATAGTAAGAAAGCAGACGGATCATTGATAAGAGAAAATGAAGTAATTGCCGTTATCGAGCTAAAAGGAACGAAAACCGTCGATTTTGCGAAGATAGAAACACAAGCTTTTGGATATAAACGAAACCATGCAAAGTGCGCATATGTAATAACGTCAAATTTCGAAAAACTACGTTTCTATATTCAAGATGCAATTGATTCTTTAGAATTTGATTTATTCAAGCTTTCGGAAAAGGATTTCAAATTGTTGTATTTGTGTTTGTCCAAGGATCATTTATTTACGGATGTTGCCTTAAAGATTAAGACAGAATCGACTATCAAAGAAGAGGACGTTACAAAGAAGTTGTATAAGGATTATTCCAACTTTAAAAAAGCCCTTTTTAATGACTTGGTGGCACTCAATCCAAACTATGACCAATTGGTCCTATTCAAGAAATCACAAAAATTAATTGATCGGTTTCTATTCATATTCTTTGCAGAGGATAAAGGCTTATTGCCTCCAAACTCAATAACTGAGATCGTAAATAATTATGAAAAACTCAAAGAATTAGATTTTGAAAAACCCCTCATAGACGTCTTTAAACAATACTTTGGGTATATCAATAGCGGACGAGAAAAGAAAGGTGCTAAAGCGGCTATATTCGCTTATAACGGGGGTCTATTTGCTCCAGACGAAGTGCTAGATCATATACTTATATCAGATGAGGTTCTAAAAGAACATACCTTGCGATTAACGGCGTATGATTTTGAATCAGAAGTAGACGTTAATATACTCGGTCACATCTTTGAACATAGTCTTAATGAGATCGA
>JAHDGD010000224.1 GCA_020627825.1 Saprospiraceae bacterium | reverse complement strand
GATCAGAATAGGAAGAATGATGTAAAATCAAAAAGTATGTCAGAAAAGCGAAAGGCCTTAAAAATAAAGGTGAATATAAATGCCAAGTTCGATTGAGCTTGGTTTTTTTTGTTTAGGTTCGAGTGAGAAAGTGATGATTAATTAGAGTGATTCAGCTCATGCCTAGGAATTTTAAAGGAAATCTTACTGTTGAGTGTATTAAGAATTTTTATATTTTACAAGACCAATAACATGAAAGAACTTACATATACTAGTTACGCAGTAAAGCCATTTGATACGTGGAGATTATTCATAACTGGATTTTTTATTTTACTCGTTTTGTTTTCATTTGTCGGGTTATTGTTTTTGGAATCTTTTTTTCTTAGTGCAATGTTTAGCATAGCTGGAGCATTGGGGCATATAGCTTATTTTTATACGATTGCCAAATTCAATGGAAAGGACATACAGATTAGTAATAACGCAAAAACGTTACATTTAAGCAGTGTAAGCAGAATTGAGACTTGGTGGTGTTATGAAATTGGAATGTCATCTTATGAATTGAATGGGGCGAACACAGGGCAAATGAGACCACACACGAATAAAATCAATATTTACATGAAGCTCGAAGGAAAAGGAGAACCTTTGTATATATATGAGCAAATTCATTTGAGTGAAAAATTCCCCAATAATCATGTTTACAATCACCATAAAGTAGTTGATGAATACCGAAAAATAAGAGTCTGGGATTTGGATGCATGCATAGCTAAATTGGGTTTGGAAAATGCATATAAACATGAAGCATGAGTTTTCCATGATTTTAAAGAAAAATGACAGTTATTAAATGGTAAAATATGAATTGTAAAATATAAGCATGAAAAATTGGAGTTGTAAAGCATTATCAAATACAGAAGGAGAAATTGTCCGTATCATAGCTACACATTTTAAAAGTTTTTATCGGACTTCTTCAAAGTATTCTGAGGTATTTATGGCTGATATTTATATGGCAAGAATCAGTTCTACTTTATCTGTCACCTTATATTTAGAAACTGAAGACTTGAAAAATTATGGAATTCATATCATTGCTGCAGGTGGAAAAACCGATTATTTACCTTCGATCAGTTGGTGGGCTGAATCTTCAGAATTAGGAAGGATAAAAAAAATGGTTATTGAAGAATTGGAATCAGCAGGGATACAAATTATAGGATCGAATGCCGACTATTATGGATTTCCTTAGTGCTTAGTTTAATGATTTTTGGGCTTTAAGCCCAAAGAAAAATAAGCTATTACTTATAGTACGATTCTGTGTGACTGAGTTTTTTTATAATGCATAAATAAAATTGCAAGTCTCATTTTGCTTCCTATCTTTTGGGCGAAAGCCCTTTTCAAAAAAGTAGATCATTCCTAAAAATTCAGGTCCCGAATAAAACTTTTTTTGTATCTCTTAATTAAAAGTGTAACCCTTTCAATAAAAATGACTCTTTAGGAGTGAATCAACTTGTGCTATTACGGATTCCTTTTTGGGCGAAAGCCCATTTAACCTTAAAATAATCCTTATGAGATTTTATTATTTATGTTCATTGGCAATTGCTATGTGTATGATGTCTTGCAGTACATCCAAAGACGCTGTTGTCATTCCAGCACAATCTAAACACACTGTTGTAAATGCTCCAACTGATGGTTACGTCGCAGTACTCGATAAAAGAAATGTAACAGATGTTGATGTACGTGTCTTATCTACTGAAACAGGAGAGCAAGTAAAAGGGTTCGGACTAGGTTTAGCCGGAAATGTAGAAGTTTACGTTGATAAAGGGACAGAATTGGTTTTAGAAAACAACTCCGATCGGAAAGCCAGAGTGAAAATGAAAACAAGAGCATATAGTAAAACAGCAGCTCCTGAAGCTCCTTCACCTCCTTCGCCACCTTCTTCAATTAATCCTCCAACTGCCAAAGAGGCACCTGCAACGCAACAAAAAAAGGTAGAATATATTGAATTTACTTTACGTAATCCTGGATTGAAATCTATTCCATTAATTATTCCTTCTGTGATGAATCCTAATTTATCTCCGAATAGTAGAAGTGGTGTAAGTTTAAAAATAGGTCAAGAAATATTGTTTCGTTATAAGGGTAAAAAACGTGTTTTGTTGACAGTTACAGATGCCATACAAAATGGTGATGAAATCGATGTAAAAGCTTTACTGGAGAAACGAAAAGCTGAGATTGATCAAGAGAAATAGATTCTAGTGTTAAAAAGTTCAATAAGAATTGAACATCTCAATATTTGAGCGGTTAAGGCGTTATATGTATATTGGTTTTCAAATTATGGTATGCAACGCATTTTAGTCTTATTTCTTAGTTGTGGAATTCTGCTATTTCAATCTTGTTCTTTTACCAAAAAGATCAAAGACGGAACGATGGCTTATGAATTAAAGCAGTATTCAGTTGCTATAGAAATGTTGCAAGATGAATTTCAATCGACCAATAACCCTTCAGCAAAAGCGAGGTTGGCCTTTTTACTAGGGGAATCTTTTTGGAATATGGGAGATGCCTATGAGGCCATGCCTTGGTATTCTGAGTCTGTGAAATTTAATTATGGACCCAGAGCAAAAGAACGACAAGCCTATGCGTTGAAATCACTTGAGCGGTACAGTGAAGCTGCTGATTTATTTCAAGAATTAATAGGTGAAGGAACACAAATAGAAACATATCGTAAAGAAATTGCCATATGTAGGTTAGCCTCTGATTGGTTGAGGAATAATGATCCGAAATTTGAAATCGAGGCGTGGACATACAATTCTAGGTCATCAGATTATGCACCTGTTTTTCTTGATGATCATAGAGTAATATTCAGTTCGGATAGATCGAATAAGACGTCTTATGGAACCTATAATTGGACTGGGAGAGATTTTTCGGATATTTATATTTACAATCAGATTATCAATGAGTTAAGTCATTTGGATCCTGTAATCAATACAGAGCATAATGAAGGAACGGCATGTTTTAACGACGATGGAAGTGTGTTGTTTTTTACTCGTTGTGTTTCAACTGAAGCGTATGATCAGTATTGCAAGCTGATGACGAGTACGTACATCGATGAGAGTTGGACTAATCCTGTAGCACTTCCATTTGTGCTTGACGAAGTGAATTATGGGCATCCTTTCTGGAATGAGCAGGACAGTATTTTGTTTTATAGTGCAGAGTTGACGAGTGGAAATGGAGGATTTGATCTTTATTTTGTGCGATTGGACGAAAAAGGAATGTGGTTGGAGCCCAAAAATCTTGGAGGTGTAATCAATACCATAGGTGATGAGAAATTTCCTTCTCTGAAAGGGGATACTTTATATTTTGCGAGTACAGGACATCCTGGAATGGGTGGACTTGATATTTTTTACAGTTACATTGATAATGGAAATTGGGTGAGGCCTTTTAATATGAAAAGCCCTATAAATAGTGGTGCTGATGATTTTGGGATCAGCTTCAACCCAAATGAGAATATAAAGGAAAAAGGTTTGTTCACAAGTTCGAGGAGTGGAATTGATAATATTTATTCTTTTACATTAAAAGAAAAGGACGAAGTAGAAGAGACAATTGAAGAAGTGGTAGAAGAAGGCGAGAAAGTATTGCGACTAGGTGTTACTGTTTTAGCCGAGCAAGAAGATGGTACAAAGATTCCTATTCCGAAAGCGACTTTGACCATCAATGGAAAGGAGCAAAAATTGAATGCTAAGTCTTTTGTTTTGCTAAATATCATTCCAGGAGAATTTGAAATGGCCAGTAATTATCCAGGATATTTTAATACAAAGAAAATTGTTACTACAGCTTATACAGACATACCTGAAGGAAAATCAGATTATACCTATAATACCACTATCATATTGAAACGGATTATTGCAGATAAAGAGATCTTGCTTGAAAATATTTTCTATGATTTCAATAAGTCAGATATTCGTGACGATGCAAAGCCATCTTTGATTGAGTTGACTTCAATGTTGAATGAAAACCCTGAAATTTCGATTGAGTTATCTTCGCATACCGATTGCAGAGGACCCGATAAATATAATCAAAAGCTTAGTCAAGAGCGGGCGCAATCAGCCGTAGACTATATCATCAACTTAGGAATTAATCCTTCTAGAATACGGGCAAAAGGTTATGGTGAGGCAGTTCCTGTAGCATCCTGTAATTGTGACGATTGTAGCGAAGAAGAACATCAATTGAATAGAAGGACATCGTTTAAGGTAACGAACATAGGAGGGTAGGAGTAAGTAGATTTTTATACCAGATCTTTACACCTGCATGTTGAAATAGAAAATCGGATCAAGACGAAAAAGTGGTGGAGTAGGTCTTTTTTCTCACATTGACGAGAAGTTTATGCTGAGCGTAGCCGAGGCAAGCCCCACTGCTCTCAAAAAAAGAGGTCATTGGGTGGAAGTATTCCGTGTTTCGGCAGTCGCCTCATCACTCACTAACGTTCATGACAAGCACTCCATGTTTCTCTCACAATATTAATGAGGAACAAAGAGTAACTTTATTAGATATCCTCTAAGGTGCGAAGAAAATTAAGAAATTTCTTTATTGATTCTGGAATCTTTAAATTTCGTCGTTAATGATTCGACATGTTATTTCCTACTGCATCTTTTAGAAGCATTCTACTTTCAACATAATAAACAGTTAATCTAACTACCCTCAAGATTACTTTTTATTTTATTGAGAAAATATTTTACTAGCCCCACTAGAGATTCATCCTGATCCACATAAAACGCATAAATTAATCATTTTAGAAGATAGGGATATGGCATTTTAGAGAGTAAATAGCCATAGTTGATTCGAAATTTTCTAGGGAAGAAATCATGTAGTTTAAGAAGAAATTATCCGAGAATTTAATTTTAAAAGGTATAAATCCTTTTTCTTTTTAGTACACTAATATAAAAGGGTTTGCATTGCATGAGCTGGAATATCTATTGAAGTCTCGCCATCTGATACAACAAAATTGTAAGTAATGGGATCATCTGTTTTGTTCATGACTACAGTAACATAATCTCCATTTT
>JAHDGD010000042.1:6496-29632 GCA_020627825.1 Saprospiraceae bacterium | reverse complement strand
TTATAACTTTTGGGCTACAGCCCAAAAAAAAAGAGGAGAAATCTTCTAACGTAATTCTCCTCTTAATATGTATTTTATGTACTATATAGTTTAACCCATAAAGGCACCTAGCCCTCCAGCTCCTAATGCGATAAGTAAAATAAGTCCATATAGAACAATAATAACCAAAGTAAAAATTCCAGTGAATTTAAAATATGATTTTAAATTCTCGAAAGATGAAAGCAAGACAGTATCATTTTCGGATTGTAAAGCTTCTCTCATATGTTTTCCAAAGTTGAATAAATAAAATAATGGAATAAGAAATATTCCTAGAAAAATCATCGAAACAATCGGCATGATAATTCCTAAACCACCTCCTATACCAACTGCACCTCCAAGGAATATAAGTGATATCAAGTTGATTAAAAAAGCAAGTCCCATCATCACAAATCCTACAATGGCAATAAATCTTGACCAACGTGCAGCTTCAGAAAGAAAATCTCGCATCCGAGGTGTTATCGAAAAAGGCGGTTCTTCGAAATTGAGGTTTTGTTGAATTTCGTTGTGTTCCATGTTTAAAGATTTAAGTATTAAATAATACCTAAATATAATAAAACACTTTTTATTCAAGGATTTTTGGGCTTAAAGCCCAAAAAACTAATTATATCTTCAAACGTTCTATGACATCTTCTATCGATTTATTTTTCATTTCTTGTTCTACGTGCTCATAATCTTTCGGATAAAAATGTTTAATCCCTTTCCCCTTTTCAAGCACAATTAGCTCATCACAAGTTTCTTTCAGTGTAGAAAAAATATGAGAAGATATAAGAACAATTTTTCCTTCAGACTTCAGTTTTTTTATGATAGCGGTCATCATCATATTGCTGTGAATATCCACTCCATTGTAAGGTTCATCCAGAATAAAAACTTCATTTTGTTGCATAAGAATTGCCATAAAAGCTAATTTCTTTTGCATACCTGTAGAATAATGAACGGCATAAGAGTCCAGAGGAAGGTTAAATATATTCTGTTCAACGAAATCATTTCTATGATTATCTCGAGCAATACAACTCAGCTTTAAATATTCTTTACCTGTTAAATATGACATGAAAATAGGTTGCGTGGGAAGAAAACCTAGTACATCTTTTAAAGGATTATGCGAAGTTTCTATTTTTCCTTTAAAAATTTCTAAGCCAGCTATGCATTTAAACAATGTCGTTTTCCCTGCCCCATTTTCCCCAACGATTCCGTAAACTTTCCCGCTCTTAAACTCTATATTGATATCGTTTAATACTTGCAGGTTTCCGTAAGACTTGTGAAGATTTCTTATGCTGATCATTCCATATAATGTTCAAGTTTTCGTAAAGCTCTTCTGTAAAAAAGAGGGATAAAAAAAATCATCAACGGAAAAAGGATTATACTGAAAGCAAATATGAATCCTTGGATCACATTCATTTCCTTGGGAAATGAAGCGTATTTTGTTAAAACGGCAAAAATAATCCATGCATATCCAATAAAACTGACTGCAAATATCCAAGCTAAATAAGTGGGGTAAAAACAACTAAGTATTACAGCAAAAGGGATGCTTAACACAGTTGCAACTAAGATAGCATGTTTCCATTTATGCTTTATAAATTGATTCCTACTTAGTGAAAATATCCACACGAAATTTTCGTGTTCAGGTTTTAAATAAAAAGATAATTGAGTGGCAAAAGTAAAGACTAATACAACAAGCCCAAGATTCACATTATCTACCTGTATAGATTTTATCAAGAGAAAATAATATAAAATAAATAAAATGATTGTTCTTCGAAACCCCACGATTCCTTCAAATGGTATGCGGCCAAATGGCGAAGGAATCGTTCGCATCCTCCATATCCTCCCATTCAATTGTGATAAACCTAACATCAAAACAAATCCTATAACAGCCTCCCATATCGCCCTTTCGTAAACTAAGTAAATTACGAAAGGACTACCTACTATTACATTCTCTATCACTCTCCATTTTCGATATATTCCCTTTTGACTTAGCATTTTAAGCTTATCATTGCGTTCTTTACCACTTAATATCCCCACAGCATAAAACAAACATCCTAGATAAACCCAGCTTGCAACTTCTAGCTTGTAAAACAAAAGTTTAGAACAAACTATAAATCCTATTCCCAATAAAAAAAGTCCAAGCCAAGGATTTATACCTTGTTCTTTTATCCATCGACTATACCGTCTCCACTGTAATGTAAAATAATAAGACAATCTTTTTTCTTACAAAGATAAATAAGTACCAAGCGCTTATAAAACTCCTGCTTGTTCTTTAGATGAACATAGCTCGAAAATGGATGAGTAAACAGTATAACTATCTACATATTCTCGATTGAAGATTCTCACTACTTTGTTCAATGTTCACCCCTCATTATACAGTTGAAATCGCAATGAAAGTTTAATGATCAATGAAATCATACCATTTAACCCGAATTATAATATAAAGGAACAGTCTTAGCTCCTTCGAAATTTTGTAAGGAAGTTATAGGCCCAACATTTATTTCAAAAATATTTTAGCCTGTAATATCTTGAGTTCGGGATTAATTGCGAAAGCAAAAATTAAAGAAAACGCTTTATTCAAGGCGTATTATTTCAAAGGCAGTTTAGGTCATTATAGATTTTCTACTGTATAATGTGTGGTTCTTGTGTTATTATTTTTAGATATGACTTTTTTACGATAGTATTGGGACAAATCTTACATATAATGTATAATACTACTGTAGGATGTTTTACTTTCAAGTATCTTTTGAGAACATCCTGTTCAATACATTAAACTTCTTATCACATTTAAACGATTAAAATGAAAAATCTTGTAACGCTCTTTATTTTGTTATCCCCTTTTCTTGTACTAGCACAACAGCCAAGCTATGGTACTATTTCTAATTTTGAAATGGAAGCTGGTTTACATGCTGATGGGACATTATTTATGGATGAAAGTAAAAGTAATGGTGGCTTCAAAGTAAATAGTAATGAAAATCTGGTTACTCTTTTTAGCTCATCTTTATGGGCTTCCGCTATAACTTTTTCAGGTGAGATTCTTGTTTCTGCTACCACTTATGGAGGTCAAGGCTCAGGATTAGCTTTTCAACCTGGTCCTAAGGTAGATTCAAACTTTGACTTTGATAAAGTATGGCATGTTGAAGCATCTGCAATCAATGATTTACGGGATGACTGGGAAGATGGGATAATTGACAATGCAATCGATCCTTCTATCTTAGAATGGCCTGGACGTGGAAATCCAAATCTACCAGATCTTCCGGACGTTGATTTGGCACCTTTCTTTGATCAAAATAATGATGGTATATATAATCCAAATGAAGGGGATTATCCTTTTATTGGAAATGATTTTATCGATGTTATTCCTTCGGAATTATTATATGCTGTTTATTCGGATGACGATCAATCAAATGAAAATGTTGGACTTGAATTTCACACCTTAATGTGGTCAATCTCGTGCGATCAAGAAGACCAACTTCAAAAAACAATTTTCAATAGACATCGAATAATCAATACAAATGAAAATTTATTATCCCTTAATCTTTCATTATGGACTGATCCAGATCTTGGCTGTATAGAAGATGATGGATTGGCAACTATTCCAGAATTGAATGCTGTAGTAAGCTATAATATTGATCCCATTGATGGTGACCAAGATGGGAATTGTTCCTTCAATTTAAATTCCTTTGGAAATAATCCAGGAACACAATCAATCGTGCTGTTAAATCAAAATGCAAGTTCTTTAAATGGGTATAATGGGATCATTGGATCCGTACATCCTGCAACAACAGCTCCAGTCGTTGCAGCTGAATATGTTCATTATATGAACGGCAATTGGCGAGACGGCACTCCTCTGACACAAGGAGGAAATGGATATAATCCTGGAAGTAATGATGTAACTAACTTCATCTTTGATGGAAACATTAATAACCCGAATGAATGGTCAATGATTTCAGAAGATTTATCATCTGTTGATTTCTATCCTCTTATTAATACGAATTACGATACTATAGGAATTAATCAGGAATTCATTCTTGATTTTGCCTATATCTTTTCTCAAACATCTTTTTTCAACAATCTAGAAACATATGATGTAGCAGTACAAGATATAGAATATGTTCAATTTTTGTACGATAATGCTTTTTCTTCTACATGTTCTGCAATATCATCAGTTAGTTCCGCTGAAATTAAAGAAATTACGATATCGCCGAATCCTGTTTCCTCTAATCTATTAATTGAAGGCTCATACGATTCTTATGTTATTATCAATCACCTTGGTCAAATTGTTCTTAAAAATGATTATTCAAGTATACTATCCGTTGAGCATCTTCCTGCAGGAATGTATTCCATTTTATTAAAAGAGAAGAATGAAATACGAGTTGGAAAATTTGTAAAACAATAAAGGAAAATGAATTAAAGAAAATAATGCAGGTGTGCTTTCAAAGTATACCTGCATTTTTTTAAGTATGAAAACTATCATTTCATCATGATACGTTGTACTATATTTTTCCATTTATCATACTTCTGCGAACGAACTTCTTCTGTCATTTCTACTTTGAATTTTGTATCGATTGCTTTCATTTCAACTAATTCTTCTATCGTCCACATATTACATTCCAATCCAGCAAGGTACGCTACTCCTTGAGCAGTAGACTCTGTCATAACAGGGCGTTCAACAGGAACTCCCAGTATATTAGCTTGAAATTGCATGAGGAAATTATTCTGGACCATTCCTCCATCTACCTTTAATGATTTTAGTTGAGAACCACAATCCTGTTCCATTGCTTCAAGTACGTCTCTTGTTTGAAATGCAAGTGATTCAAGTGTTGCTTTTACGATATCGTTTTTATTCGTGTCACGAGTCAGGCCAAAAATAGCTCCACGAGCATACATATCCCAATATGGGGCTCCTAATCCTGCAAACGCAGGAACAACCGTCACTTCATCATTTTCCGAATCATTTGCCATTTGTTCGGTTTGTTTCGCATGTTCAAATAATTCTAAACCATCTCTCAACCATTGAATAGCCGCCCCTGCAACAAAAACACTCCCCTCTAAGGCATATTCAACACCTCCTGAAGGACTAGCAATCAACGTAGTTAACAATCCATGATGAGAAGTAACTTTTTCTTTACCTACATTCATCAATAAAAAACAACCAGTTCCATATGTATTTTTAGCCTGTCCACGTTCAAAACAACATTGACCGAATAAGGCTGCTTGTTGATCTCCAGCTACTCCTAAAATAGGGATAGAATAATCATCTTTAATAAAATTTCCATAATGACTTCTAGAAGATTGAACTTCTGGAAGCATCGCAGCCGGAATTTCAAGTTCATCCAATAACTTCGCATCCCATTCAAGGGTATTGATATTAAAAAGCATCGTACGAGATGCATTCGTAAAATCTGTTTTGTGAGAACGTCCTTCTGTTAACTTCCATATCAAATAAGTATCCACTGTTCCAAAACATAATTTTCCAGCTTTCGCTTTTTCTCTTGCTCCTTCTACATGCTCTAAAATCCAGTTGATTTTAGTTCCTGAAAAATAGGCATCAATTCGTAAACCAGTTGAGTTGATTACATAACTTTCTAGCTTTCGTTTTCCCAATTCTTCACAAAACGAACTTGTTCTTTTATCCTGCCATACAATAGCATTGTAAACGGGCTCACCCGTTTCTCTATCCCAGACTAGTGTTGTCTCCCGCTGATTCGTAATCCCAATAGCTGCAATATCGGCCCATGAAATATTAGAATTATCCATAAGCTCCATGAGCACACTATATTGACTTCCCCAAATAGATGCAGGATCATGTTCTACCCAACCTGGATGTGGATACAATTGCTTAAACTCCTTTTGGGCGGAAGCCCGCATCTTACCTTGTTGATCAAATAGAAGGGCTCTAGAACTACTAGTTCCTTGATCAAGTGCTATGATATATTTCATTATGAATATGCTTTAGTAGGTTCGCGCTTTATTGTAACTGTTGCTAAAATGACAAAGGCAATAACAAACAATACGGCAAGTCCCATCACACTTGCTCTCATGTCATTAAAAACAATTTCTAAAATCGCAAAAAGTGCTGTTCCAAAAACGACTGATAATTTATAGAGAAAATCATAAAAACTGTAATAACATGTGATATCACTTTCTTCTTTATCGAGCATCTTAGTATATGTTGATCTCGACATGGATTGTATTCCTCCCAAAACAAGTCCTACTAATCCTGCAAGAAAGTAAAATGGAACTTTATCTTGAACAAATGAAGCAGCAATACAGATCCCTGCCCATATGGTTATCATCAACAACATAGAAAATTTATTCGATCTCAACTTGGCAATATGCGCAAAAAGATATGCACCAGGTACTGCTATAAGTTGAAGAATCAAAATGATAATAATCAATTCAGTCGCTTCAAATCCCAATACTTTGGAGGCAAATGCACTGGCTAAATAAACAACCGTTTGAACTCCAGAAAAATAAAAGAAAAAGGCATATAAATATCGACGTGTTTGCGGTTTGTGTTTCAATCGATCAAAAGCTTTTCGCAATTCTTTAAATCCATTAACAAACATGCCCGTCGTATCCTTCCGCTTAAGTCTATATTGCGGTAAGGTCCTAAACGTAATCTGTGCAAAACTAATCCACCAAAATCCAACCAATATAAATCCTATTCTATATGGTAATTTCTCATCGGAAATACCAAAAAAAGTAGGATTCATTGCCATATATAAAATAAAAAGCAACAAGATAACAGACCCTATGTAACCGAAAGAATAGCCTCTAGCACTTACTTTATCGTATTGGTCTTCCGAAGCAATATCAGGTAGAAAGGAATCATAAAAGACCAAGCTTCCCGCACAACCAACGGTAGCAACAACAAAAGCAATAATACCTACCCACATGGTTGCTTCATTTAGAAACCAGAAGAGCGTTATACATCCTAGTGAACCGAAAAGTGTGAAGGCTTTAAGGAAATTTTTACGATTCCCACTGTAATCAGCCATCCCACTGAGAACAGGAGTAGTCGCAGCAATAATGATATATGCTATCGACACCAAAAAGGAATAAAAGGCTGAATTAGCGATTTCATAACCAAAAAACTTGATATACTCCGTGGTATTCGCGATAAAATAACTAGGAAAAATAGCAGTTGAAATGACTAAGAAATACGCGGAATTTGCCCAGTCGTAAAATGCCCAACCATTAATAATTCGCTTATTATTTAGAGTTTTTGAAACTTCCACACAATCGATTTTGGTTGTTAAGTTAGGGATATTATTGGATTCTCCAAAATGGGGACTCGGATGTAATTAAAATTTCCCTATTTTCACTGTACAAAACAAACGATATGAATTTACTCGTCCTTTCGCGCAATCCTGAGTTATATAGTACACAAAGTATTGTAAATGCAGGGAGAAAAAGGGGTCATTACATGCGTGTTATCGATCACATGTATTGTGATTTAATCATAGATAAAGGGAAATTAAGTGTCATGTATCATGGTGAAATAATTGAAGACTTTCATGCAGTTATTCCACGAATAGGAAATACCGCTACAAATTATGGTTCGGCAGTGGTACGTCAATTTGAACAGATGGGTGTTTTTTCTACGTTAGATCACGAATCATTGCTTCGAGCTCGAAACAAAATAAGTTCCCTACAACTACTGGCATCACAAGGCATCGGGGTACCAAAGACTGTTATTTCCAATACATCGTATTCCATACCGGATGCTCTAGATGCGCTAGGTTCCATGCCTGCCATCATAAAACTGGAAAAAGGAACACATGGCATTGGTGTTATTTTAGCAGAAAAAAGAAAACAAGCGGAAACTATGCTTGAAACCTTTCATAAATTAAGAGAAAGGGTTTTGATGCAGGAATTTATTGAAGAAGCAGGAGGAGCTGACATTCGAGTACTTATTGTAGATGACAAGATCACTGGAGTTATGCAACGTCAGGCACAAGCAGGGGAATTCAGAAGTAATCTACACAGAGGAGGAACATCATTTGTCGTTCGATTATCAGAAGAAGAAGCGATCACTGCAAAAAAAGCAGCGCGTATAATGGGTCTCAAAGTATGTGGAGTTGATATGTTGCGTTCGAAAAAAGGACCACTCATATTAGAGGTAAATGCTTCACCAGGCTTGGAGGGAATTGAAACAACTACTAAAATAGATATTGCGGGAAAAATTATACAATTTTGTGAACGGAACGCAAAATTGTAAGAATGAGTGCAAAGAGGAAGACAGAAAAAAAATATACCGAAATAGAAGACATTACGATTAATAAATCTAGGATTCTTCCTGGAGAAAATACAATCGTCAAATTACCTGTAGGTAAATTACCTTCTGGTACAAGAATTCACATTAATGCTCATGTATTTCGGAGTGATAACCCTGGACCAACTGTTTTAGTATTAGGAGGCGTACATGGAGATGAAATCAATGGAGTGGAAACCATTCGGAAAATGATTTTCGATGATAAATTCATGAATCTACAGTGTGGAACAGTTATCGCAATTCCCATAGTTAATATTTATGGTTTTATTAATTTTTCGCGGGCTGTACCTGATGGCAAAGATGTTAATCGTTCCTTCCCTGGCAGTTTGAAAGGATCATTGGCAAGTAGGGTTGCGCGTGTTATTACTTTAAAGATATTGCCTGAAGTAGATTATATTATTGATCTACATACAGGAGGCTCTAGTCGTTATAATTTTCCGCAAATTCGATATACATCAACAGATACTAGAGCATTCGAACTTGCAAAGATTTTTGGGGCACCCTATATAATCAAAAAACCTATCATTTCGAAATCATTAAGGAAGGTTGCCAAGGAAAAAGGGATCCCTATTCTGGTATTTGAAGGAGGTGAATCATTGCGTTTCGATGGGTATTCTATACAAATAGGGATAGAAGGGATCCAACGTGTTCTCACGCACTTAGGGATGTTGGACTTTACAGGAACACCTTTACCAAAGTTGATACATTTTGGTAAAACAGTATGGGTTCGCGCGGCACAGTCAGGCTTATTCATGTGGACAAAGCCGAGCGGGAACAAGGTCGTGAAAGGTGAAATAATAGGGGTGGTAAATGATCCGCAAGGCTTGAGTTCTATTTCGGTTTTATCACCAAGAGAAGGATATATTATAGGGCATAACAATGCGAGTGTGGTGAATCAAGGAGATGCTTTATTTCACATTTCGTTTGATTATGAAATGTTGTAGACTCTTATTCCTCATACTACCTTTTTCGGTTTTCTCACAGGCGTGGGAAGATCATGAATTGATTGATCAAGCGCAAGTATCAGTTGCTTTTTTGGACGTACAAACAGGTCAAACAAAATTGGCAATTCATGAGGATAAAGTTCTGAATCCCGCTTCAACCATCAAATTATTAACTTGTCTCACCATGCTGGATGAGTATGGAGAAAGTTACCAGTTCGAAACCCGTTTACTGTATGATGGAGAATTGGAAAAAGATGGTACATTAAAGGGCAACTTAATTGTTCAAGGAACGGGTGACCCTTCGCTGGGAAGTAGTCGATATGGAAAAAAGAATAGTACTGAAGCCTTTCTGAATTCGTGTGTGGCTTACGCCCAAAAAGCGGGTATTACGTGTATCGATGGTAATATAATCATCGATGCTTCTGCTTTTGGTTCGGATTGCGTTCCACATTCTTGGCCATATAATGACCTTGGAAATTATTACGCAGCCGGAGCATGGGCGATCAATATCAATGAAAACAGTTATAAATTAAATTTTCATAGGAAAGGGAAATCCATAAGCAACATGACCTATGAACCTTCGATTCCTTATGTATATTTCACAAATGAGTTAGAGCTAGGACCACCAGATTCTGGAGATCAAGCCTACATATTCTGTAGCCCTTATCAAAACCACGCTTACATAAGAGGTAGTATTCCAAGAGGAAACGGTATTTTTTCTATTCGTGGTTCTATGCCCAACGCTCCTTTATTTTTGGGCGTAAGCCTACAAAAAAAACTTGCAGAAAGAGGAATTTCCTCTCAAAAAGTGGAGGTTGAAATGGTTCAAAAAAAGAAAGGTAAACTCATTCATGTGCATAAAGGTATCCCACTAGGTAAAATGGTTACTTCCGCCCTTCAAAAAAGCATCAACCTTTATTGTGAAGCTTTTCTTTTAAAACTAGGGAATGGAAATAGAGCAAAAGGGATTGATTTTATTACGAATAGCCTTAAAGACAAAAACATTCTTTCCTCGTCTTATGATTTTCAGATGTCTGATGGTAGTGGCCTTTCTCAGCGAAATTATATTTCTGCAATGACACAAGCAAAGTTTCTCAGATATCATGCACTGAACAACAAGAAAATCAATCAATTCCTAGCCAGAAATGGGTACGATGGAACTTTGAAAAATAAATTTACTAGCTCTTCTCTTAAAGGTAAAATTTATGGAAAGTCTGGTTCTATGGGTAATGTTCGAGCATATACAGGAATACTTGAAACCAAAAGAGGATCGAAACTAAGTTTTAGTATTATGGTCAATAATTATATGGAAAACTATAGAAAAATCGATCGCCATATAGAGCGTCTTCTAATACAGGCCACAAGTTTATAAAAACAAGAAGATATTAAATCGATTACTCTTTGGAAGTAGATTGAAGAAGGGTATAGGACATAGCTGCACCAATAATCCCAGCATCATTTTTCATTTTCGCTGCTACAATTTTACATTTCGTACCATTAATATAGTCGCTAAATCGTTCAAATTTCTTACTAATTCCTCCACCTACTACGATCAAATCAGGAGAAAACAAAAAGTCAATATGTGCTAGACCTTTATTCAATTCTTTTCCCCAAGTTTTCCAGGACAAATTATTGATCTCACGCACTTTATTTGACATGTATTTTTCCAAGACTTTGTCTTTCCATTTCAAGTGCCCAAGCTCTACATTGGGAATGAGGACACCATCTTTGAAAACACCACTTCCTATTCCAGTCCCAAGTGTTATTAAAATAACAGTTCCTTTTACTCCTTTACCTTCGCCAAAATGCATTTCAGCTAAGCCTGCAGCATCTGCATCATTTACAAGATTCAATGAACAATCTGTTCCCTTCTCAAGAAATTTACGAGCAGAAAACCCCAACCATGAATTATCGATATTGGAAGCAGACATTGTCTTACCATTTTTAATGATGGCCGGAAATCCTACTCCTATGGGTTTGCCTTTCCATTCAAAATGCTCAATCAATTCATTCATCACACCTAACACATTCGTGGGAGTGGATTTCGAAGGCGTTTTTATCTTTAATCGCTCTCCTAGAAGTTGCCCTGTATCTATGTCTACAAGATTTCCTTTTATTCCAGTTCCCCCAACATCTATTCCTAGTACTTTTCTCATAATTATTTGATTGCGATCACGGTCATTTTGATATCTTCAAATGGTCTATTTCTTCGGTCTTTCTTCGCTTCAGCTATAGCATCAATAACTTCTAGTCCTTGAATAACTCTCCCGAATACAGTATATTCCATATCCAGGTGAGGCGTTCCACCTTGTTCCATAAATAAACGTTTCTGTTCATCCGTATATTTAATTCCTTTTTGTAAACCAATATTCTCGATCTGGTCTTCGGTTAATTTTCTGCCATCGACAATATAAAATTGAGAACCACTTGACTTCATTTGAGGGTTGGAAGGGCCACCAGTTCTTGCTGCAGCTAGAGCGCCTTTCACATGAACTAGTTTAGGATTAAATTCAGCATCAATTAAATAACCAGGACCTCCACTACCTAAAGGTGAACCTTTGGGGGCATTCTTTGATTTTGGATCACCACCTTGAATCATAAAGCCATCAATAACTCTATGGAATAACAAGCCATCATAATACCCCTCCTCTATCAATTTTATGAAATTATCACGATGCTTCGGTGTTTCATCGTATAATTGAATGATCATGTCTCCATATGTTGTTGATATGATGACGAGACATTCCTTGGGAGCTTCTACAATAATCTCTTTCGAAATCTTCTTCGTTTTATTCCCTTTTTTTGCTTCAAGTTCTACTTGATATTTACCAGACAAGTAATATTTGTGTTGTGGATTTTCTTCCTCACTCGAATTACCGTCTCCAAAATGCCACAAAAAGGATTCAGCTTTTTGAGACTCATTAGAAAATTGAACTGCTGATGGTGCAGCTGATTCCGTCTGATCATAAGTAAACTTTGCCATAGGACCACATGAAAAGAGACCTAAGATAAAGAATAAGATAGGGATATGATATGTGATTTTCATTGTAACACTTTAAATGATTGTATATTAATCCAATACTACAACCTTCATTTTAATATCTTTTAGCGGTCTATCGCTTCCATTTGTTTGGACTGCAGCAATCTTATCAATCACGTGTAAATCTTCATCAACAACTTGACCAAACACTGTGTAGTCATCATCTAAGTGTGGTGTTCCTCCTACTTGATCGTAAATATTGAAATCTTCTTGTGTGTATGTTGTTCCTTTTCTATTAATAAAGGATTGGAGCTGGGCATTGCTTACAGGTGCACCTTGTACAATGTAAAACTGCGAACCTGATGATTGTTTCTGAGGATTAACAGCATCTCCTTGACGAGCTGCTGACAATCTGCCTTTGAAGTGTTTCTCTCCTATTTCAGCGTCGATTTTATAGCCAGGTCCTCCACTTCCCAGGGCTTGTCCTGCAGGAGCATCTTTCGAATTGGGGTCTCCTCCTTGTACCATAAAGTTTTTAATCACACGATGAAAAAGTAAGTCGTCATAGAATCCTTGTTCTGCAAGTTTGATAAAATTATCTCTATGATTAGGAGTAGAATTAAACAGGATTACCTCCATATTTCCAAACTCTGTTTGGATTTCAACTCTTCTTGTTTTTTCTCCACAAGATGATAAAAGAAGAGTAACAAAGAGTAAGCAACTTAAAAATCTCATTTCATTGTTTTTTCATGTCCTTCAAAACCACCATTTTCCACTTCTAGATCTTGAAAGTACCGAATGACATATTTTTTTAAAAATAATTCTTGTTCTTTTACTCCTTCAATGGGAACATCTTTTACAGCTTTATAATGTGGCCAGCCGTCTCCATCTCTCCCTACAAATTCATAGTAATGATCATAAGCAAGCAGTCTACACACAGCCACATGCATTAAATCTTGTTTTTCTTCTTTTGTAAAAGAATGTTGAATAAGTCCTAGTTCTTGGACTCCTATAAGAAAGAGTACAGTCTGAAAATCTGGTAGTTGCTCTCTACCCAAAGCATCTTTCACAACATGCTTAATTCTTACCCATTCAAAGTCTAACTCCCAATCTTCCAAATTTGTAATTTTTTCTGCTCAAATATAAGCGAATAGAAGGAAAATCTATTCTTCAGTTCCCACAGAAACTGTAAGAATATCTTTATCGAATAAATAGAGTCCTCCTTTGTCGTCACCAATCAATTCGAGTTTATCATTCAAGGTTCTTGCTAATGCTTCTTCTTCAATCTGTTCGGCCACATACCATTGTAGAAAATTATGCGTTGCATAATCTTTTTCTTGAAGTGAAATATCCACTAAATTATTAATGGATTTACTGACCATCATTTCATGTTCTAGTAATTCTTTGAATGCATGATTTATAGAAGGGTATGTCAACGTCGGTTGCTCAAAAGCAGGAATCATTGCAAACCCGCCTCTTTCATTTACGAAATGGATCAACTTCAGCATGTGTTCTCTTTCTTCATCACTATGTCTATAGAAGAAAGATACAACATTATCTATACCAGGCTGTATTTCCGCCCATGAAGCCATAGCTAAATACACCATTGAAGATTGACCTTCTATTTTTATCTGCTCATTAAGAGCTTCGTTCATTCTTTTAGAAATCATTTTATTATTGTTTATAGGTTTAACACTAAGCTACATAAAACGTTTGCTAAATTCATATATTTAGATGTTTTAGAGCCTATTTTAGAATGATTCTAAGAATCACAAAATACGAGCATTACAGTTTTTCAATTTCAACTATCCATTGCTCTGCATCTTTATAAATATTTTGCATATCATCTATGGATTGGCCAGCATATCGGGCTAAATTAATTTTTTCAATCATTGTTTTATACGCTACCAGTTTTTCTCTGGGAAAAGCCTGTTCATTCCAGTATTGTTCTACTCTTTCCAATGAATAAGAAGTTGTTCCAATCCCTATTTTATCTTCTAGGTAAATACGAAGAGATGATTCCAGTGTTTCCCAATATTTTGATGTATTCCCACTGTCCAAAATACTTTTGGCTCCAGCCAAATTTCTAGTAGCAACTAATAAGGCAGCTTCTTCGATGGACTGTTCAGTTACAATTTTTTCTTTAGGCTTTCTAGATGTAAAATAATACATTAAACATCCAGCGATGGCTACAAGAATTCCCCAAAACCATAATTGAGCATACCATTTACCACTGTGATCTACATGGGTGCTTTTTAACTTTTTTTGTGAAGCGTCGCTTAATGCTGATGCCGTTCCAGTAATATTCAACTGAGTAGATTGGCTCACTTTTTCGACATATGATGCTGTTTTTGTATCAAAATAAGCATACGGAATTTCTAGTCTTTTTAATCCTCCTTCTTGCGGTATCACAACATATTCAAACACTTTGTTAAAGACAATTTCCCCATTTTGCTGCTCTAGTTTTTCACTAACTAATTTCGGGTCAAAAATTTCAAAACCTTCCTGTTGCCACTTCGGAGCATTCACTTGATCTTTCACCCCATTTCCAATGAGTTCAAGTCGAACCAAAATCTCTTTTCCTACTTCAAGTTCCTCTTTATTAATAGTTGAAATTGCAGAAAGCCGTCCAACTGCTCCTGTAAAGCTTTCTGGTGCACCAACTGGAAGTGGTTTTACCTCGATTTCAAACGGATCGATTCTTAATACACGTCTATTATATCTATTCCTAAAAAAGCCTCTTCGCTGACCATTTTTCATTTCTATATCCGCCTGAAAATCTATAGCTGGAATATTATATTTTCCTGACCGCAAAGGAATAAGTGATAATCTATTGATCCATGCTGTTTTGATCAATTTGCCTTCTATTTCCTTTTGTACTGTTTTATATTGTTCATCGGTTTTGACGAAATGATTGATGAACTGATCCACCATAAAATCACTATCAATACTTACGCCATGTAGGTCAACATTTTGGAAAAAAACATTGAAGTCGATATAAAATTGTTGCCCCACATAAATTGTTGAGTCCGATATTTTCTTCTCCAAATAAAGTATTTCACCTTTTCCTGCATTACTCTTCGAAGCATTGATTACATTGATTTCAATGGGATTAGTGTAATATGTTTTTCCCTTATAAGCTAATTGAGCTCTAGGGATCGTATACGTTCCTTTCTTTGAATAAGCTAATTGATATGTGTAGGTTTTAGAATCGGATCGTGCCCCGTTCACAATTCTTGTTGATGTAGATTGAAAAGGGCCATTTACAATTTTTGCTGGTGCAAAATCTGGAACAGACATTTCTGCATTTTGAAGGTTCTTAATCTCAAAAACCAAGTTAAAAGCTTGCCCTTCAACTACATCTTTCGCATCTGTATAAGCAGAGAAATTCTGGGCTTTCGCCCAAAAGGATAACAATATAAAACTTAATGCAAGAAATAAGATTTGCCGTTTACTCATCTCCTCTAAATCTTTTTAATTTTTCTTTTCTTACGAATGCGAAGGTCTGTGTCTTCTTTGGTTTCGTAATCTTTTATAATCACGACACTTGGAGCCATTTTCATCTTTATTCCACACATCTCGCTTGGTAACGGAAAAACACCTTCCTCTATAGCTGTTACTAAAAAGGTCATACTCGTCTCAGCAGTACGTTTTCCATTAACGATAGATAAGGAACGAGATGTGGAGGGACCAGCCACAACTATGAAATGTTCAAAATTTAAATTTTGAACAGAACATCCTTTATCAATGGTGTATTTGACTACAAATTGTTCTTCAAGGCTGAATGTATCTCTTTCAATTTCAACTTTTATTTCTTGAGCGGAAAGGTTGAAAACAGGCCCAGTACAAAACAAAAAAAAGATCATTAGTTTTTTCATAAAGTTTACCATTTTTTCTTTTTTTCAGTTGCTTGAGATTGTGCTCTTGTGCGCACTTTCTGTTGTGTTTTTTGATCTTGTTGTTCGATCATTTCAAGAAGTTTTTTCATTTCATTTTTTGAAATTTCCTCTTGTTCTTTTCGATTTGCCTCCTCATTTTGTTCTTTTTCTTCTTGCTGTTCCTTCTCTTTGTCTTGGTTTTCTTGATCCTGTTCTTCTTCGTTTTCTTGTTCTTGATCTTGGTTTTCTTGATCTTGTTGATCTGAATTTTCTTGATCCTGCTGATCTTGTTTTTCTTGTTCTTGATCTTGTTGCTCCTGCTGTTGTTGCTGTTGCTGCTCCTGTTGTTTCAACTGATCGAGTTGCGCTTGAACGATGGCTAAATTGTGTCGTGCTCTCTTATTACCGGGATCAATACGTATTGCATCTTTAAATGAAACAACTGCTTGTTCCAGTTTTTCAATTGTAATGGTCTGTTGATTTCTTAAGCTTGTATTTGCTTTATTATATAAAGCTCTGGATTTCAATTCATCAGAAGAAGTGTACGCCATGGCTTCCAAATAAGAATCGATAGCTTCTGCTTCATTGGGATCTTCTTCCGGTTGTTGCAAAGTTTGTTCTGCAGTTTGTGTCTCTCCAGTAGGAATCTGGTGTTCTTGAGAAACCCCAGTATTATAAAAGGATTGAAAACTTGGTTTTTTTGCACTTGATTTTTCGTAATACTTTTCAGCTTCTTCTAAATTCCCCATTCCAAAGAAAAAATCACCTTCCATCAAAAGTTTTCTTGCTGATTGTCCTTGCAGAGAAGTAATACAAATAAAAGACAGTAATATAAGGCAGTTTAGTTTTTTCATCCTTTATTTTTTTGCTTTTACATAACTGAAAAAAGGCCAAAAAAGTTGCCCGATTATTAAGAGATATACTGGGATTAAAAAATATTGATAGATCGAATCATATTGAGCGAACTTCATTACTTCAGCTACTTGTTTCTCCATTTGATCAATATTACGTTGTAAGGCTATATCTATATTTTTTTCTGTTGAAATATCGTAAAATGTAGCATTCGATTTACTGGCAATTTCCTTTAGCATAGACTTATTCACAATTGATTTTACAGGTTTACCACTTTCATCATATACATAGGACCGTGTTCTAGAATCTGGAATATAAGCCCCCTCATCCGTACCGACAGCTACCGTAAATATGTAAACATTTTCATCCTTTGCCTCATTAATTGCCAAGTCAATTTCTTCTTCATGATCTTCACCATCACTAATGATAATGATAGATTTTCCTGCTCCTCCATCTTCACTAAAGGATTGATTCGCTAATCGAATAGCAGCGGAAAGAGAAGTCCCTTGTGTTGGGACCATATCTATATTGGCCGCTTTTACAAAAGACACTGCAGCACTTACATCACTACTCAATGGCATAAATACGTATGCTTCTCCAGCAAATAAAATAAGTCCAACTCGATTTCCCTCCAACTTTTCTATAATCTGTTGAGCAAGATTTTTTGCTCGGGTCAAACGATTTGGCTTCAAATCATCTGTTAGCATGGATTGCGAAATATCAAGCGCAATAAACACATCACTACTTTCAATTTCTACTTCCTGAGCATCTAAATTTATTTGCGGATTACTTAAAGCAAAAATCCCGCAAGTAAGTAAAACAATAAAAACATACAACATTGACCATGGAAGTCTTTTAGGTTGTCCAAAAACAAACAGATTATTTCTTGAATTTTGGGCGAAAGCCCTCCATTCTTTATGTTGTTTTTTTCTATATCTAGCATAAAAGAAGACTAGTAAAGGCAATGCAAATAGCAAGAAAAGATAGCCTATGTGAGCGATTCGTATCATGCTGTATAAATATTTCTGAACAAAGTAAACTTCCCCATAAAATGGATCGTAAGAAAAAGTAATCCGCTCCACAAGAAGGGAAAATATCGATCTTCTCTTCGGACTAAAGTGGTCGAATCAAATTCTGTTTTTTCAAGTTTATTAATCGTGTCATAAATGCTTTTCAACTCAGCTTCATCCGTCGCACGAAAGTATTGACCACCGGTCTCAGATGCGATTTTACGAAGTAAATCTTCGTCAATTTCCACTAGACTTTTCCTGTAAATTGTTCTATTCCCAATAATTTGAGGGAATAATGCTTCCCCATTTGTTCCCACCCCTATGGTGTACACTTTTACACCAAATGTCTTTGCGATATCAGCAGCTGATAATGGATCAATCATCCCTGTATTATTCGAACCATCGGTGACTAAAATAACAATTTTCGATCTGGCTTTGCTGTCTTTCAATCGATTAACAGAAGTTGATAATCCCATGCCTATAGCCGTCCCATTTTTAATAAGACCAAATTGAAGGTCTTGTAAAAATTGTTGCAATACTTTGTGATCTAAGGTTGGTGGAGAGGCTGTGTACCCTTCTCCTGCAAAAATTGTTAGCCCTATTCGATCACTTGGCCTTTCTTTGATAAATTCACTTATTACTTGTTTTGCAACAGCTAAACGATCGGGGTTAAAATCTTTCGCTAACATGCTCAGAGAAAGATCCAAGGCAATAATAATATCAATTCCTTCACTAGTAATTTTCTGTTTTTGAAATTTTTCTTGTGGTCTAGCCATCGCTATGGTTAACAAAGTAAATCCCGTAAAAAATAGAAAAGGCATAAGTTTATGAAGCATTCGTTTCCAATTCATTGCCGTCATATCGGAAACTGCCTCAGGAATACCAAGACGTATTGAATTTACCTTTCCTTTTCGCCAGTGTAAGATTACATAAAGTGGAATGACTAAAAGGAGAAGAAACCACAATGGATTTGCAAAGGATATGTTGGACATATTAAACATCATGATCTACTCGTTTTTCTTTGGAAGTTTCAACCATTTCGATGGCATCGTCTACGAATTTTTCATGTAAGCTATGATCTGCCTTAGATTTAGCAAATTTTATCATATCTGATACATTCAAGGTATTACGAAGTTGATCCAACTGAATTTCATTGAGTAAATCACCTTGCATCGCTTGTAGTATCTCACTAGATGTCATCTCAAGCGCTTGAATATCAAATCGGTTTTCTATGTATTCTCGTATGATATCCGTTAATTCAGATACATACACTTTTTCACTTAGTGTCTCCCACTTCCTACTTTTTTTAAGCGCTTTTAGTTTCTCTAAAGCAACAACATCAGGAGGAATTACTACTTTCTCTTTTTCCTCCTCTTGAGATGTAAGAGGTGGAGGCACCACTCTATTTCTATACCAATTGCGAATAAAAAAAGCAATACCAATTGCTGTAATCAAAACGATCAACCACCAAAACTGGAGCAAATAATCCCAAACATTCTTTTCAATGGACATAATACCAAATGAAGGCGCTTTTTCCATACCAAGTTCATCCATTAAAGGACTTTTAACGAGCACTCCTTTGCTAGCAACCCTTAAGGTATCCCCATTTTTTAAGGTAATAATGGGAGGAGGAATAACAAATCCACACATTTCCCACACTGTCATTTTAAAGGTATTAAACACTTCTTGAGGTACAACAAGATCATCAATAGACCATCCCATTTCATCGGCACTATAAACAAAATCTTCTCCTCCAAATTGTCCATGGTCCCAATCAAAATCAATAGGATAATTTGAAGTATCAGCCATATTTATGAACTCTAAATTGGAAAGTGTATCCCAATTAATTTCTTCAACTTCTTTTTCAGCGATTCCAGAAAGAACCAACTTAATATCCAACGTATCACCTACAAATAGGCTATCTTTTGCAGTAAAGATATAGGCGATTTGGGCTTGAGCCCAAAAAGAAAAAAATAATAATATGATGGTTCCTATAGCTTTCAAGATGCTCTTTTTTTGAAAAACTTTAAAAGGGCTTTTATGTAGTCTTCTTCTGTTGAAATATTTAGTAATTCACCTTTCATTTGTCGAAAACATTCCTGCAGATTTTGAGAACGTTGATTGAATTTATGTATATATTTTTGTTGGACAACTTTAGATGAAGTATCTAATATGATTTCTTTTTTAGTTTCTTGATCCATTACTTGAATGAGCCCTAGATCAGGTAATTTCTTCTCGCCTTCATCATAAACCCTTATTCCAATAAGGTCATGCTTCTTGGAAATAATTTTAAGAGCATCTTGAAAGTTTTCGTCTATAAAATCACTAAGTACAAAAACCGTAGTGCGTTTTTTCGAAACATTATCGAAATACCTCAGTGCCTTTTCTATATTGGTCCCTTGTTTATTTGTTTTGACATCAACTAACTCTCTTATAATACGTAAGATCTGCTTTTTTCCTTTTTTCGGTGGGATATAATGTTCAATTTCATCACTAAAAAGAATGGCTCCAACTTTATCATTATTCGTCATTGCAGAAAATGCAAGTACAGCACATAGTTCTGTTATATAATCGCTTTTAAGGTAAGAACTTGTTCCAAATAAAGCACTTTTACTAACATCAATTAAAAACATGATATTCATTTCCCGCTCTTCCTCAAACACTTTAATGTGAGGGAAATTCGTACGAGCAGTCACATTCCAATCTATATGGCGAATATCATCGCCATAGGAATATTCACGCACCTCGCTAAAGGACATTCCTCTACCTTTGAATGCACTATGATATTCACCACTAAAAAGATGTTGGGAGATCGCTTTTGTCTTAATTTCTATCTTTTTAACTTTCTTTAATATCTCATTTACCTCCATTAGTTTCTCATTATTTTCTTAATAAGACTACTTCTTTTCATCCAGTTTTTCAATTCTGCATAAGGAATTCGAATAGTTGCTTGACCATAATTCGTACTAAAATCAGTAGAAATCAACACAAACTCATCACTCAACGAGAAATGTTGAAAATCTTCTGCCTTCCACAACTGGAGGTCAGGGCTTTCAGCTAATTCTGCTTTTATTCTTTTTTTGAAGAAAGATAAAACATCGACATCTTTTTTAAATTCGTCCAAAACACTTGATGCTTGCTCTTCAACTAAATCATAGACAAATGGAATAACTTTTTCATATGCATCTTCACCTATGTAGGAATTCAATATAATGCGCCCGCTAATCATTGTTGAACCCAAATAGTCTATTTCAGTCCAACCACTCCATTTGTAATTATAATGTACGGAAGAATGAAGTGTTTCTTCTTTCTCTTTTAACTCCTTAATCGCTTTACGAACTTTTTCTTTCTCCTCGTCAATAAGAGTCATCATAAATTTATCAAAAGCATTATGCCCTAACTCCGGAAACTCCACATCACTTAATAAATAATGAGATGCATAATACATTCTTTTAATTTTTGCCTCTTTTTCTTTTGTGAAGTATTGAAATGTTGATCCTGATTTTACACGTATTTTATTATTTACTTGTTCATAGATAATGGAATCTCGTGTTTGTAAGCGCAGCGGATTTAATGATAAAACCTCACAGAATACTCTTTTGGCGGAAGCCAAAAACATAAGTTCTGCTTTCTCCTCCTCAAAAGTCTCTATCGTAATACACTCTTCATTCTGATAATCACAATACTTTGTAAAAGTAGATTTGAAGGCAAGTGGTGCATAGTCTGTTATGTCAGTTTTCATCAATGTAAAGTCAAGTATATCTTGACTTGTTATACTCTGCCAGCGCACATTTAAGATCCCTCCGGAATGGAAGTCAAAGTCTTTAGCAATTAATTCACCAACTTGATTTCCTAAAGTATTATCCTCTGTTAATATTAATAGATTATCCGACCATTCACCTGAAAGTAAGAATGTTTGGCCTGAGCTAACCAGTCGATAATAACCATGGACTTCATTGGCTCTTACTCCTAAAAAAAACTCAACAGGATGTACTTCATCTAAATGGCCCTTATACACATGAATATCAATATTAACATGAGGTACAGAGAACATTTCTCTTACTTTTTTATATTCGGCTTGCGCCCAAATAGAAGAGCAGTAAAAAAAGAAAACAAATAAAGAAATCCCCTTCATTTTATTAAGGTACTTGAACTGTATTCAATATTCTATCAATAATATGTTCTTGAGTTATATTTTCTGACTCAGCTTCATATGAAATTCCTATACGATGTCGTAATACTTCTTTAGCTATAGATCGAACATCTTCTGGAATTACAAAAGCTCTTCCATTAAGAAATGCTGTTGCTTTAGCTGCTTTAGCAAGATTGATGGTTGCCCTTGGCGAGCCTCCAAAATTAATCAGCGGTTTTAAATTAGATAAACCAAAATTCTCAGGATTTCTTGTAGAGAATACGATGTCTAGAATATACTGCTCAATCTTTTCATCCATATATATTTTAGAAACAGATTCTTTAGCTTTTACAATAACGTCTTTTGAGATAATAGGTGATATTTCTTGTTCAAACGATTTGTCTAGCGATCTTCTCATGACAATGCGTTCTTCTTCTACAGTAGGATAATCAATTTTAATCTTCAACATAAAACGATCTGTCTGTGCTTCAGGAAGAGGATAAGTTCCTTCTTGATCTATAGGATTCTGAGTAGCTAATACTAAAAATGGTTTTTCAAGTAAAAAAGATTCTTTACCTATGGTCACTTGTTTCTCTTGCATAGCTTCAAGCAAAGCACTTTGAACTTTTGCAGGAGCTCTGTTGATCTCATCCGCTAAAATAAAATTAGCAAAAATTGGTCCTTTTTGAACACTGAAAGCATTAGTAGCGGGGTTGTAAATCATTGTACCAATAATATCAGAAGGAAGCAAATCCGGTGTAAATTGAATTCTTTGAAAAGAAGCATTAATGGCTTTCGAAAGTGTGTTTACAGTTAATGTCTTAGCCAATCCAGGAAGTCCTTCCAATAAAATATGACCATCAGTTAATAGACCTATCAATAACTTATCCACCATATTTTTTTGGCCAACAACTATTTTGGAGGTTTCTTTTCTTAATTCATCTACAAACGCACTGTCAATCTTAATCTGTTGATTTAATGCTTCGATGTCTATTGATGCTTCCATTTTATTTTAAGGTTTATTCTAATTATTGTATTGAT
>JAHDGD010000042.1:0-6396 GCA_020627825.1 Saprospiraceae bacterium | reverse complement strand
TATAACAAGAAAATAAAAACCCTCGATGCACAATACATCAAGGGTCTGTTATATTCTATGTATTTTAGTTATTCTGGTTCAAATCCCAAAACAATATTAAATTGACCGTAATCACGGAAAGTGGCTGTATCACCTAATTGCTTATCGAAACCAAATCCATAATCAAAGCCCATCAAACCAAACATTGGTAAAAAGACTCTTAATCCTACCCCTGCAGATCTTTTCAACTCAAATGGATTATAATCTCGGAAATTATCCCAAGCATTTGCAGCTTGTGCAAAGGTATGAAAATAGATAGTTGAATTTGGGTTAGTAGATAATGGGTAACGCAGCTCTACTGTAAATTTATTCCATATGGAAGCACCATCTATGTTGGTATTATTCACTTCTATATCTTCGACTTCATATCCTCTTAACGAAATAATATCGCGACCATTAATACCTTGTGTTTGATTGTTCAATCCACTTCCACCAACTGCTGCTCTTTCAAAAGGTACAAGTCCTATTTCTTCCCTATAATACCCCATGAAGCCAATTTTTGCTTGTGTCATTAAAACTAATTTATCGACTAGATTAAAGTACCATTCACTATCAAGTCTCCATTTGTGGTATTCCAAAAATTTAAATTTACTTGAATTTTGTAATTCATCTACAAATGCAGCCTCCTCTAACTGAGACATAGGATCACCTCCACCTCTCACTTTATTTTCTTGAGTAACTGCTGCAGCAATTTCATCATCAGAAAGCAAAGAACTGTCTAAGTCTCTCCAGAAATAATATGGTGTGAACTGAACCGAAAGAGACATTTTCATTCCACTTCTTGGATAAATTGGTTCATTAATCGAGCTTCTCGTTAAAGCCAATTTCAAGGAATTATTATTAAAAGTTCCGTTTTCAATTGAGAATCCATTATTTCTAAAATCATCCAAAGAGATTTGCTCTATATTCAATGTACCGTATAAAGAGAAAAAGTCATCAGGCCATTTTAATTGTGTCCCCAATCCAATAAAACCTCTTGCAATAGCTAATCGACCTGAACCGAAAGCAGAATAATCAAATGCTGAGTATACCAAACCTGTTGTTAATGAAGTAGGTTTTTTCCCTCCTAACCAAGGTTCTGTAAAGGAAATATTGTAGGACTGAAAAAATTGCGAATTAGATTGTGCTCTTACACTTAGTTTTTGTGCATCTCCTTGCGGAAGTGGATTCCACGTACTTCTATCGGTAATGTTATTCAAAGAGAAATTATTAAAGGTTACCCCTAGAGTTCCTATTAAGCCAGAAACACCACCATATCCTGCTGATAATTCAAGTTGATCACTAGGTTTTTCTTCAAGCGTGTAAATGATATCTACTGTACCTCTAGCAGGGTTTACTGGAGTCTCCATATTGAAAGCTTCCGGATTAAAGTAACCCAAATTCAATATTTGTCTTTGAGAACGAATAATATCCGATCGACTAAACTTTTTACCAGGACGAGTTCTTATTTCTCTTCTGATAACATCTTCATGTGTTCGGTCATTTCCTTTTATAATTACTTTATCAATTGTTACCTGAGGCCCCTCTGTAATACGAACTTCAATGTCTATTGAATCTCCTTCAATTGCTCGTTCTACAGGTTCAACTCGAAACATGAGATATCCATCATCCATATACAATGAACTAACATCTCTACCATCTAAACTAAATGATAATCTCTTATCAAGAAGTTCTTTATTGTATACATCACCTGACTGAATACCAAGAATACGTGCAAGATAATCGTCATCATAAATAGAGTTTCCTTTCCAAGAAATATCGCGATAAAAGTACTTTGCCCCTTCATCAATTTCAATAGCAATTTGTTGCCTTCCTTTTTCATCTCTCCAAACCGAATCTCTAACAATTTTTGCATCTCTATATCCTATATTGTTATAGAAGGCAATGATGGAGTTTTTATCTTTTCGAAAGTCTTCAGCAATGTACTTAGACTTTTTCAAAATATTCCAACGCCCCTTCGTATTTTCCATTTTTCGTTTTAGCTTCCAGCCTTTAGCATTTTCATTTCCTGAAAAAGCAATTTTACCTACTCTTACTCTCTTCTTTTTATCAATGGCAAATTCAAGCTGAACACTATTGGTTTTCGACGTATCTCTTTTTTCAAGAACACGAACTTTAGCATCTTGGAATCCTTTCTCATAATAATAATCCAACAGTTTTTTTCGTGCAAGTTGCTTGGTATCCTCCGTAACGATACCTCCTTTAAGCACTACATTTTCTAGCACTTCATTCAAATCATCGTGCTTCATCTTTTTCACACCAGTGTAAGAATATCTCGATAAGGTAGGACGTTCTTGCAACTTGATCTCTAAAAAGGCAATATCTCCAACTGTTTTTTCCAAATAGATTTCGATGTTACTAAATAATTGAAGGCTAAGTAATGCATTAATCGCATTGGGTATATCTTGGCCTGGAATCTTGATTTTCTTTCCTACTCTTAACCCTGACCGTGCTATAATTGCTTCACTGTCTCTGTACTTAAGACCAGTAACTTTTACACCTCCTATTTCATAGGACTTTACCGTCTCATAATCCACTATTTCTACATCTTCATTTTGGGCATAAGCCCCTTGAAAAACGAATAATAAGCTAAAAGCTAAAAAGAAAGGATATAGTATATTTTTTATAGTCATTACATTAGTTCTATACACGTAAATTAACGGTTAATTTAATCAGTCTGTTGCTTCAATTATTGGATTTGCTCACTTGTTTTACCAAAACGTCTTTCTCTTTGCTGAAAATCAATGATTGCCTTATAAAAATCCTCTTCTCGAAAATCGGGCCAATAGATAGGCGCAAAATAAAGTTCACTATACGCAATTTGCCATAAAAGGTAGTTACTCAAACGATATTCTCCACTTGTTCTTATTAATAGTTCAGGGTCTGGAATCCCATTGGTTGTTAAATATTGTTCAAAGGAATTTTGATTTAAATCATCTATTTGAAACGCACCAGATTTGGTATCTTCCATTATTTTTTTAACCGCATTGATGATTTCCCATCTACCAGAGTAATTCAATGCTAGATTTAGCATCATTCGGTCATTATTTTTAGTTTTTTCAATCCCTTCCATTAAAGTCTCGTATGTCTTTTTAGGCAACTTTGTTAAATCCCCTATCGCATGTAATCGAATGTTATTCTCATTCAACGAATTAATTTCTATTCTTAATGTTTCGACAAGTAAGCTCATTAATGCATTAACTTCCAATCGAGGTCTGTTCCAATTTTCTGTGGAAAAAGCGTAAAGCGTTAAACATTTTACTCCGAGATTAGCTGCAGTTTCTGTGATCTCACGAACAGCTTTTACTCCATTTCGATGTCCAAAAACTCTAGGCTTTCCATACTTCTTAGCCCATCTACCGTTCCCATCCATGATGATCGCTACATGCTCTGGTACTCTTTCAGAAATGATCTTATCCTTAAGATCCATATTGTTCGATTAAATCCGCACAAAAGTATGAAATTCTTTCTATTCAATTCTTGTTGCGGAAAGGAATATCAAATATTGCAAGGTTCATAAGTCAGGCTGATGAATTCCATATATAGATCATTCCAAATCAATTCAAAAATCTAATTAATAGCTTGTCTAGTCTATCTAATTGATTATACTCAAAAAGTATTCTTAAATTTGATGCGTAAAAACAAAGAAAATGAAAAATTTCAGCCTTTTCTTACTACTTAGTTTATTTCTAGTAAGTTCATGTGAAGTAGGATTATGTATCAATAAAAACTATTTCATTCAAACATATGATAGATTTATTGCAGACTTCGAAGAAAGACATGATACATATTCTTCGGACGACTGGAAATCAAAAGAAGAGAAAATGCGATCATTTGTAAATGACTGTTATGCCGCTTTTAAAGAAGACATGACGGCTGAAGAGCGCGTTAGCTTTTGGACAAAATATGTCGAATTTATGATTATCCGCTATAAAGGAGATGCATTACAGCAGATTGAATCAGAAGATCGTAAAACGGAAGTTGAATTATATTCGGAAATTAAAAATGCTCTTGGCGAGGTTGATTTTCAGAAATTATTTAAACAAATATATGGTGATGATATAGAAAAGGCGGTAGATGATGTATTAGACGAATTAAATAAGTGGGGCGATCGACTCAAGGATTGGCTGAACAATAAAAAGTAAGCATGTACGATTTAATACTGAGTTTTATTACAGCATTTAGCCTTACTTATTTAGCTATTCCTAGCATTATACATATTGCTAGGAAAAAGAACTTAGTTGATGTACCTGGTAATCGTACTAGTCACAAAGAAATTACACCTTCTTTAGGAGGAATAGGAATCTTTGCAGGTATGATCTTTTCTATCGTTTTATGGACGCCATTTAAAGTGTTTGGTGATTTACAATATATCTTATGCGCATTTATCATCATTTTTCTCATAGGTGCTAAAGACGATATTTTACCTATGAGTGCTTCTCGAAAGATGCTTGGACAATTATTTGCAGCAGTCATCTTAGTAGCTAAAGCAAACATTTATTTGACTAGTTTCTATGGGATTTTTGGTATACATGAGTTACCATATGTGTGGAGTGTTGTCATTAGTATTTTTACCATTATAGTTATCATCAATGCCTTTAATTTAATAGACGGAATAAACGGTCTTTCGGGAGGTATAGGGATTTTGATTTCTTTAGTACTGGGGTCTTGGTTTTTTATGATTGACAGTATGGGCTTGGCTATTATTTCTTTTTCAATGATCGGCGCTTTATTGGCCTTTCTACGATATAATATTACGCCAGCTAAAATTTTCATGGGAGATACAGGTTCCTTATTATTGGGTTTAGTATGTTCTATCCTCATTATCCAATTCATTGAGATGCATGGTTCTTTAGGAGATTCACCATATAAATTCAAAGCTGCTCCAGCTGCTGCGATTGGTATTTTAATCCTTCCATTATTCGATACTTTTCGTGTTTTTATAACTCGAATTTTACGTGGTCGATCACCTTTTTTACCTGATCGAAATCATATTCATCATCTTCTTATCGATACAGGCTTAAGTCATATGCAAGCTACTGGAATTCTTGTGTTAGTAAATGGAATCTTCATATTCCTCGTTGTTAAACTGCAAACTTTAGGTAATATGAATCTTTTGATTCTTATTCTTGCACTAGCTACTGTATTAACAACTATTCTATATGTTATTTCGAGGTCCAAAAGAAAAACAAGAATACATGAAGCTTAGTTGGTTGTTTATTTTTTTGGGAGGTGGATTCGGAAGCTTAAGTCGTTTTTATATTAGTAACTGGTTCCAAACAAAATACAACAGCAACTTTCCAATAGGAACATTTATAAGTAATTTTTTAGCTTGCGTTGTATTAGGGTTAGCTGTAAACAGATTAGCTAAAGCAGATCATAATGAAGCCATATGGTATTACTTCGTCTCCATTGGGTTTTGTGGCGCATTTAGTACATTCAGTACCTTTACAAAAGAAAACTATGAACTACTCTTAAACGGTTCTTATGGCATCTTGTTCCTTTATCTTTTATTAAGCGTTTTGACTTGTCTGTTTGGTTTTTATATAGGGCATTCGATATCACTTTAATGCTGTAGTAGTGCATTAATACCATTTAACCCAAAGTATCAGATAAATTCTTTTTTGAAAGGGCTTTCGCCCAAAAGAATTTTTACGTGTTAACTTAAAGTGATGCAAAAAATTATGCTGAAATGCAATAGTAGCAGTCCTCTCAGAATCTCGTAGTACTTGAATTCAAAAGATGGTAGAACTCTATTATCAGGTGAAATCATGCACTACGATCTCTTTTGGGCGTAAGCCTAAATTTCTTGTATAGTTATTTCATAATGATGCAAAAATTATACTGTAATGCAATAAGGGTCGAACTCTCAGAATCTCGTAGTACTTGAATTCAAAAGATATTAGAACTCTATTATCAGGTGAAATCATGCACTACGATCTCTTTTGGGCTTGAGCCTAAAAAACCTATTAATGCTACTGTATAGTGGTGCAAAAAATTTTGCTGAAATGCAATAGTGGCAGTCCTCTCAGAATCTCGTAATACGAACATTTTACATTGCAAAGCTATATTCTCAGGTGAAATCATGCGTTACAAACTCTTTCTGGGCGAAAGCCTAAAAACGTATTAAAGTTAGTGTAAAGTGGTGCAAAAAATATACTGTAATGCAATAAGGGTGGACCTTTCAGAATCTCGTAATACGTACATTTTACATTGCTACGCTATATTCTCAGATGAAATCATGCGTTTCAAACTCTTTTGGGCGTAGCCTAACAAACAGATTAAGGTACTGTAAAGTGATGCAAAAAATTATGCTGAAATGCAATACTAGCAGACCTCTCAGAATCTCGTAATACG
>JAHDGD010000223.1:1910-5141 GCA_020627825.1 Saprospiraceae bacterium | reverse complement strand
AAAAAAAGCGGTACTCTCGGACCGCTTTTATTAAAATTTGATTCTATCTCATGAACATCAAGAAATCAAAATTTCTTTATCACCAACTAACTTGCGCATATTGATCAATGCATAACGCATTCTTCCTAACGCCGTATTGATGCTAACTCTAGTCAATTGTGATATTTCTTTAAAACTCATATCTGCATAGTGTCTTAAAATCACTACCTCTCTTTGTTCAGGAGGTAATTGATCCACCAGACTTTTAATCTTAGTTTTCATTTGTTGCTTTATCATCATATGTTCCATATTCTCATCTTTAGATTCAAGAACATCGAAAATATCGAAAGTCTCAGAAGCAGAGATCTTAGTTCTTCTCTTTGATCTTCTGAAATTATCTACACACATGTTGTAAGCAATCCGCATTGCCCATTGTAAAAATTTGCCCTCGTGATTATACTTTCCTTTTCTTAAGGTGTCAATAATCTTAATAAAAACGTCTTGAAAGATATCATTGGCCTTTTCTCTATCTTTTACAAATAGATAAATAGACGTGTAAATCTTATCACGATGTCTGTTCAGAAGAATTTCGAAGGATTTGTCGTCACCGTCTAGGTAACGGTGGATTAACTCCTTATCTTTTAGCATACCTACATTCATACCCTGCCCTTTTTAATCGGTTAAAAATCTTGTCAATAAAAGCTTAGAGTAAATGTTTTATGCTATAGAGTTAATATTTAGATTAGATAATAAGCTATAAAATTATGGACTTTAATCTATAAAGTAAAGACCTATAACAAATTTACGTCATAAATAATGTACTAATCCAGTAAATACGGGCTGTTAACAGTTTTTTAACCTCAAATATTTTTTCTCTAGGCTTTCGCCAATATAGAAATCAAGCCAATTTTCACCGAAAGGCCAATAAAAACCACACCAATCAAATCAAAAACTAAATTCATTTGTTATCTATTCTTTAGTAAAGTAAATTCACAGCCGAATACATCATATGGCTAAAACTGCTCAAGCGAAATCAAGTGTAAAGAACGAAATCGATACGAATAAATTTATTCATATCAAGGGTGCTCGTTCCAACAATCTCAAGAATTTAGAATTGGTTCTTCCCAAAAATAAGCTGATTGTTGTCACTGGCTTATCTGGTTCTGGAAAATCCTCCTTAATAATGGATACCCTTTATGCTGAAGGGCAGAGGAGATATGTTGAAAGTCTTTCTTCTTATGCGAGGCAATTTCTAAATAGAATGAAGAAACCTGAGGTAGATTTTATCAAAGGTATTTGTCCGGCTATTGCAATCGAACAAAAAGTAAGTTCGAGTAATGCAAGATCGACTGTAGGCTCATTAACTGAAATCTACGATTTTTTGAGACTCTTGTATGCCAGAATAGGAAAGACCTATTCTCCGATATCCGGAAAGCTTGTCAAAAAACACGAGATAAGTGATGTCATTGATCATTTGAAAAAAGAGAAAGAAGGAACTAAGGTACATCTGTTGATTCCTCTTCAAAATAAATATGATAGAACTTTAGGAAAGGATTTAGAGCTTCTCCAACAAAAAGGGTTCACAAGGATATTGTTTAAAAAAGAACTTTTTTTCATTGATGATTTTATCGAGTCACATTCCAAGGAATTAAAAAAGGAAAGCCAAAAGGTTGCTAAACATTATAAGATCCTAATTGATCGATTTGTCATAAAAGATGAGGAAGAAAATTGGAAAAGAATTGCTGATTCTGTGTTAACATCCTTTCAAGAAAGTGAAGGACATTGTTTCGTAGAAATTCTTGATGGTAAAACCGCCTACTTTAATAATAAATTTGAGCTAGATGGTATGAGTTTTTTGAATCCAACTCATCAACTTTTTAATTATAACAACCCATATGGAGCCTGTCCAAAATGTGAAGGCTATGGACGAGTGCTTGGTATAGATCCAAAGAAGGTGATACCAGATGATGGACTTTCGCTTTATGACGGAGCAGTAGCTTGTTGGAGAGGAGGAAAGGGACAAAGAATGTTAGCTAAGCTTTTGAATAATGCACATCATTTTGATTTTCCAGTACATCGCCCTTATAAAGATTTAACTAAAGAACAACAACAATTAGTCTGGAGTGGAAACGAATATTTTTTAGGTGTACAAGAATATTTTGATGAACTCAAAGAGAAATCCTACAAGATTCAAAATCGGGTAATGATGGCGCGCTATCGGGGACGAACGACATGCGACGAATGTGAAGGTGGTCGATTAAGAAAAGAAGCACGTTACGTTCTGGTAGGAAAGAAAGACATTACCTACTTGATTAATCTACCGATTGACGAACTACAAAGCTATTTTAACAAGCTCAAGTTAAGTGCTCACGATGCTAAGATTGCCAAACGAATTCTTCTTGAGGTCAACAATCGACTAGAAGTAATGATGGATGTCGGTTTGTCTTATTTAACCCTGGACAGAGTTTCATCAACCTTGTCGGGAGGAGAAACTCAACGGATAAATCTTACGAGAACCTTAGGAAGTAATTTGACCAACTCATTATATATTCTAGACGAACCGAGTATCGGGCTCCATCCAAAAGATTCTGAGAAATTAGTCAAGGTATTAAAGAAGTTGCGTGATTTAGGTAATACTGTCGTCGTAGTTGAGCACGAAGAAGACATCATAAGAAATGCAGATCATATAATAGATATAGGACCTAAAGCTGGGATTCACGGTGGGGAGTTGGTTTATGCAGGGGATTATAAGAAGTTTTTAAAAGGAACTAAGAATAGTTTGACCTACGATTTCTTAACGGGTGATCAAGAAATCCCACTTCCTAACATTCGCCGAAAGGCAAACAATAAGATTAATATTAGTGGTGCTCGGATGCACAACTTAAAAGATATTGATGTAGAGATACCATTGAATGCAATGACCGTTATCAGTGGCGTTTCTGGTTCAGGTAAAACTACTTTGGTGAAGCACATTTTATTGCCAGGATTAAAAAATGAACTAGACGATTTTAAAACTGCTGTAAATGGCTTTAGTGAAATTACTGGGGATTTAAATCAAATCACACAAGTAGAGATGATCAATCAAAGTCCAATAGGTCGATCCTCTCGTTCGAATCCCGTCACCTATGTAAAGGCCTACGATGCTATTCGAAAATTAATGTCGGTCCAACAAGCGGCGAAAATTAAGGGAATGCAGCCCAAGCATTTTTCTTTTAATGTCGAAGGAGGAAGATGTGAGAATTGTAAAGGAGA
>JAHDGD010000223.1:0-1810 GCA_020627825.1 Saprospiraceae bacterium | reverse complement strand
TACAGAGAAGATCTTTTTCATATTTGACGAGCCTACTACTGGACTTCATTTTTATGATATCGTAAAACTTATTGACGCATTCAACGCCTTGATCGAAAAAGGTCATACTGTAGTGATCATCGAGCATAACCTTGATGTAATTAAATGTGCTGATTGGTTGATTGATCTCGGGCCAGTTGGAGGAAAGGATGGAGGTCAACTCATGTATCAGGGCCCTTTAGAAAAAGTACTCACAGCAAAGAAGTCAGTCACTGCTCAATTTTTAAAGGACAAGATATAATTCGCCGAAAGGCACGCCAAAAACATTTTTTTATACATCTCTAATGTAAGTCGCGACTTGAAATTTTATCACTATAAAATATTCAAGTATGTCATATTCTAGATTAGCTCGTTGGGATGAATACCGTCCCGAATGTTTGAAAATAGCTTTGTGTATTTCCTTAGCATTCGTCAATATTGTTATCAATATCACATCTGAAATGCCCGTTATTCAACCCTATGAATATACGGTTGAAGATGAAGATCCTTTTGAACAAATTCCTCGAACTGTAGAAGCTAAAAAGGTCATGCCTAAGCCACCAAAAGTGGAAGTGTCTACAGAAATAGAAATTGAAGATCCTGAGATAATCGATGAAAATGAAAAAATCATTGACGAACCTATTGAAGATATTCCACCTACTGAAAATGTCGTAGACGAACCAATAAAAGATCCCGTCGTCACCAAAGAACCTGCACCAAAAGTTGAATTTATTCCTGAAAAGGAAGAACCAGAATTTGTATTGTTTGCTGAGAATATGCCAGTTTTTGGTGGCTGTATGGATTCTAGCGAAGATGAATTTGCTTTAAGAACCTGTACAAAAGAGAGTCTACAAAAATTTATTTATTCCAATGTAAAATATCCGAGTCTAGCGAGAGAAACGGGAATTGAAGGGACTGTAATTGTTGAATTTGTAGTGAATAAAAAAGGTGTAGTTCAGGACTGGAAAATATTGAGAGGTCTATCAGGTGGTTGTAGTGAGGCGGTTCTTAAAGTGATGTCTAAAATGCCTGATTGGAAACCAGGAAAACAAAATGGTAGACCCGTAAATGTTATGTATCGGATGCCAGTGCAATTTAAATTGAGGTAAATTGGAATTTCATTTGCCATGTGAAATTTCTACTTTTGTAACATGTCGAATGAAGAAAAGAACCCAATTAGTGCGGAAGGAATTGAACTTAAAAAACGCTATTCAGAGGAAGATATTCAAGACCTAGATCATTTGGGTTTTGTATCTGGATTGCCTCCTTTTTTAAGAGGGCCTTATAGTACAATGTATTTATCAAGACCTTGGACGATTCGACAGTATGCAGGTTTTAGCACGGCTGAAAAAAGTAATGCTTTTTATAGAAGAAATCTAGCTGCAGGCCAGAAAGGGCTTTCAGTAGCATTCGATTTGGCGACACATAGAGGTTATGATTCGGATCATCCAAGAGTTAGTGGAGATGTAGGTATGGCAGGAGTGGCCATTGATTCAGTGGAGGAGATGAAGATTCTATTTGATGGTATTCCATTAGACAAAATGTCTGTTTCGATGACAATGAATGGGGCGGTGATTCCTATCATGGCGTTTTATATTGTGGCAGCAGAAGAACAGGGAGTCGAACAAAGTCAATTGAGTGGGACGATTCAAAATGATATTTTGAAAGAATTCATGGTCCGAAATACTTATATCTATCCACCTGCACATTCTCTAAAAATCATATCAGACATTTTCGAATACACGGCTCAAAATATGCCGAAGTTTAATTCGATTAGTATTAGTGGTTATCA
>JAHDGD010000041.1 GCA_020627825.1 Saprospiraceae bacterium | reverse complement strand
TAGTTCAATTTCACTTCTGAACTCTCCCCTTGATTTTTAAATCTGATTTTACCTACACGCGAATTTTCAAAAAGCAATGAAGACCCTTCAATTGTTGTACTTGGTGCATATGTTTTTATTGCATAATTCGTCATATCGACATCATTGGCGAATTGAACGAATCCTGCACCTCTTAGCATTTGACCATATAAAATACTGGTCGAAACACACATTAATATAACAAGTTGAATGATCTTCATGACTTATGGTTTTTTATTATTCAAATACCCAAAGTGTTGCATCCAATAATGCACCTCCTTGAGCAGCTTTTGCTGCCTCAACATTTGTATTATTCGTTTGTACTTCAGACTCAGCGTATAAATATCTCTGAGGCACTGAACCACTTGGATTAAATCCGTTAGAAGCATCAGCAGTTGGAGTTAATGCAGGAAATCCTGTTCTTCTCCAGTTTGACCATGTTTCATGGAAATTAAATCCATAATATGCTTTGTATGCTTCAGTAATAATATTCTCAATAGATCCGTCAGCAGAGTTCGCAGCAACATATCCATCATCTGTAGCTCCTACTAAATCCATACTTGCTTGTATAGCTTCTGCAAGTGCCGCAGTACCATCGCCGCCTGTAGCAGCAGTTGCTTCTGCCTCAATGAATTTAACTTCTACATATGAAATAAGTGGAATAGAAGCAGCAGATCTTCCCCATACTAAATTACCCTCAGCACCATCAAAAAAGAATAGTCCATCATCCATGTAAAGATCTTTTCTTGGATCACCTTCCATCATGTCAGCAAATCTTGCATCAATACCTAAAGTTGAAGGTCTTTCAATACCAAATTTTGCTAACGCCCAGTTAGCTGTTTCAGAAATGTCAAACGTAAAACTAGGCGCATCAGCATTAGAAGTAAAAGCAGAAGCTAATTCTGTCAATGCAGATGCATAATTACCGCTATTTCTCTTAGAAGTTTGTAGATAATATCTAGCTTTAAAAGCATGAGCAGCAGCTACCCAAGAAGCTTCAGAACCTCCATAAATAAGGTCTCCACCATTATAACCTCCACCGTCTCCTACTGATAAAGTAGCGATAGCTTCACTTAGTAAAGATTGGATTACTCCATAAATGCTTTCTTGAGAGTCATATGCAGGTTGAAGATTATCTGTTCCTAAAAATGCCTCTGTATAAGGTAAGTCTCCAAAAACCGAAGTTGCTTTACCTAGCTCATTTGCCATGATGATCTTTCCTACTGCACCATAAAATGGTCTTTCAGCAGAATTTTTGATCATTACATCACAAGATCTTAATACACCAGTATAAAGACCAGCTCCCCAGTAATTATTCATTACATCAGGACCAGCAATGTAGCTATTGTAAGCGAGTTGCTGAGCATCAAGACCAAAGAATTGTTGCATCCATATTCCAGCAACTCTATTTGAGTTTGTTCCTTCATTGAATGCTGTTTGAGACTCAACCTCAGGTAACATCAATTTCAAGTCAACTGAAGTTGGGTTGTTTACATCAACGTTGATTTGTTCCAGTGTTTGTCCACATGAAGCCATTACGAATAATGCTGCAAACACTGATATATAATTTATTATTTTATTCATTTTAATCTATTAAATTTAATTAAAAGGTTAATCTAACAGTAGCAGCGTAACTTCTTGTGTTTGGCATATTGAAATAATCAAGTCCATAACCATTTGAGTCACCTGTTAAATTCGTTTCAGGATCAATACCAGGATACTCCGTTCTTAACCAAAGGTTTCTACCAGTTAATGTTACTGTAGCTCCTGAGAAAAGATTTCCTAGAACTGAAGAAGGTACATTGTAGTTAAGAGATAACTCTCTTAATCTAATCCAAGATGTATCGTAAATATTCATTTCAGAAATACCTCCAAAACCATATCTAACTCTATAGAAAGAAGAGAAAGAAGCGTTTGGATCAGCTTGTGCAATTGCAACTGCAGTATTGTTTTCTACATAAACTGGTTCATCTGCTGTTCCTGTATTTTGAACACCATCAAAAACGATTACATCATTTCTTTCAACAGCTGACTGCTCAGAAGTACCAAAATAGTCAATGATACCACAAGTACCACACCACATGTCACCACCTTGTCTAACATCTAATAAACCTGTTAATGAAAAGTCACCAAAAGTAAAGGTATTACGTAAGCCTGCAATCCAATCTGGATTAGGATCTCCTAATGCTTTCTTAACTGGATCAGCTAAAGGCCAACCGTCTTCACCTATAATTACATCACCATCTTCATTTCTTTGCCATCCTGTTCCGAATACTGCTGAGAATGGTTGTCCTGCAACAACATCTGCAGAAGTTGAAACGAAACCTGCTAAGCCGATACTTTCTACACCTGGAGCTAACTCAATCACATCATTTTCATACTTCGTGAAATTTAAGTCTAGATCCCAAGAGAAATTATTCGTTTTAACTGGTGTAGTATTTAATACTACTTCCCATCCGTAATTAGATATAACTCCACTGTTTTGAACTAGATTTGAGAAACCAGTTGCAGCAGAAATTTGAGTTGCAATGATTACGTCTGAAGATCTTGAATTATAGTACGTTATATCAGCTCCTAATCTACCTTTAATAAATTTAAATTCTCCACCAATTTCATACGTTCTTGTACTTTCTGGTCTTAGTTGAGCATTTCCTAATAATGTTGATCTTTCAAAAGCATTGCTTCCGAATGCAGGATACTGAACTGTTGAAATAAATCCATCACCACCAGAAGAAGCTTGAGTAAATACATTTTGAGTTGCGCTAATAAATGCACGTCCTCCATCATTACCCACAACACCATAAGAAGCTCTTAACTTAGCATAATCTAAAACATTTGAATTCATGTTTAATAGTTCAGTTAAAACAACTCCTAAACTTGCAGAATAAGACTGGAATGTATTGTTATCAGCTGGAAGAATTGAAGACCAGTCATTTCTTGCAGTTAAATTCAAAAATGCCCAGTTATTAAATCCTATATCAGCTGTACCATATGCACCGTACAATCTTTTTCTTGCATCACCTCTTCCAGAAACAATATCAGTTGCATTACTGATGTCATAAAACCCAGCTATCGCAAGAGTTGTTCCAGTTGAAGATATACTATTAAATTTAGTATCGAATGTATTAAATCCACCCAATAAATTCAATGTCAGATTATCACCTATGTTTTTGTTATAAATTAGGGTTGCATCTAAGTTAAAATCTCTGTTGTTGATTTTTTGTTGAGTTACAGAACCTGCAACTTGTCTGAACGGATTAGTTTGGATATCAAATGCACTATTTCTAGAATCAGAATATTGATCAATACCTAACTTCACGTTAAATGCTAAATCATTCGTAATTTCATAATTTGCGAATACATTACCAATGATTCTGTTTACATCATCTTGGAAAGGGTTTCTGTTTACTGTCCAATATGGGTTATCATATATACCATTTCTGTATGATCTTTGATCACCATTAGACTGAACATAAGCAGATACGTCATCCGCAGCAGCTTGTCCTACTTTTCCATTACCATTATCGAAAGTCGGAGTAGTTCTTAACAATCCTAGCATCACACCATTCAAGTTAGATCCTCTCTGAATTCTATTTCCACCAGAATTGATGTAATTTACACCCATACCTGTTGAAAGCTTATCGGTAATCTTATTCTGAACATTCAATCTAAATGAATTTCTAGCGAAAGTAGAATTTGGAACAATACCAGTACTATTCAAACGACCAGCAGATAAGAAATAACGCATTGCATCATTACCACCTGATACGGAAGCATTTAAATCCAATGTATTACCATTTACAAAGAACGTATAAGGGTCGTAAGCATTTACAGCTTGTCCATTTCCTTCACCTGCAGGAACAATTGCTCCATTTCTATCAAATTCAGATGGCGTATCACTATATTCTAAATCAGAAATAAGTGGTCCCCATGAAAATCCGTTAGCTGTTTCAGGTCCTAAATACACAGCACTACCTCCTAATACTCTACCTTGAGCATAAGTACTTTGTCTTGCTGGCAATTTATTTGCTTGGTCAACAGTATACGTAGTACTTAATGTTACTTTAGGTTTTCCTGAAGCTCCCTGCTTTGTGGTGATTACTATTGCACCATTTGCTGCTCTTACACCATATAGTGCAGTTGCAGATGGTCCTTTAAGAACAGTAATTGACTCAATGTCATTTGGATTAATATCCACAGCTCTGTTAGATTGATCAACACCTGCTACTCCATTTCCAGAAGAAGAGTTGTCAATTGGCACACCATCGATGATGAATAATGGTGAATTCGTACCATTAACAGAAGTATTACCTCTAATTCTAATGTTAGAAGATGCTCCTGGAGATCCTGAACTACTTGTAACTGTTACACCCGCAACTTTAGAGTTCAATGCATTCACAAAGTTCACTTCTTTAGAAGCAAGAACTTCATCCGGGTTCACATTTTGAATGGCATAACCTAATCTTGCTTTGTTCTTCTCGATACCCCCTGCCACTACGACAACTTCATCAAGTACAGAACCTTCGCTCATTACTAAGTTTAACACAGAAGAATTCGTAATGTCAATTTCTTGAGTTTCGAATCCTGTATAAGATACTACAAGCGTTGTAGTATTTTCAGGTACACTCAACGTAAAATTACCATCAATATCTGTGATGGTACCAGTTGTCGTACCTTTAGCAACAACGGATGCACCAATAAGAGGTTCTCCGTCAGGGTCCGTAATGGTCCCGCTTACCGATTTCTGAGCAAAGGTCATGCTACAGAGCGATAAGAAAAATAATAAAAGTAGTGAAAGTCTTTTCATTATTAATATTTAGTTAAAAAATAATAAGTTATTCAAATTAAAGGCGAAATATACAATAATATCTCGTTTTAGCTAATCAAAAATTAACTTTTGATTTACATATTCTTAATATACTGTTAAGAACGTCATAACATCTGTTAACGCTTCTTGTGTTTTTATTTTTTTTTATCCTAACAGATTTTTATACATGGAAATGACATTGCGAAGACCAAAATATATCGAATCAACTGTTAACGCATGGCCTATACTTACCTCTTTTAATTGAGGGATTGATTCTTTATAAGCCTTTAAATTAATCAGGTTAAGATCATGGCCGGCATTAACTTCTATTCCCATTCTTAAGGCATCTTGTGCAACTGCAACATGTTTATTTAATTCTGCCATTGCTGCTTCAGGATTATTTTTAAATTGTTTTGCATACACTCCTGTATACAGTTCAATTCGATCCACTCCTATTGCTGCACATCCTTCAAGCATTTTTTGATCTGGATCTAAAAAAATAGAGGTTCGAATCCCTGCACTTTTAAGTTCATCGCAAATCTCTTTCAAAAAGGATTGATGTTTTATGGTGTCCCATCCATGGTCAGACGTCAATTGAGTGGGGTCGTCCGGTACCAATGTACATTGTGCAGGTTTATTGGCAAGTACTAACTTCATGAAAGATGGAATTGGATTACCTTCTATGTTAAGCTCTGTCTTTATATGTTCTTTCAAAATTGGAATATCATCATATCTAATGTGCCTTTCATCTGGACGTGGATGTACTGTTATACCTTCTGCTCCATATTCTTCACAATCCAATGCATATTGTAAAAGATTTGGAAAGTCTCCTTCCCTACTATTTCTCAACAACGCAACCTTATTTATATTGACACTTAATATTGTCTTCATATTATCTTTTTGTATGGTATCATATTTCATATTTTTTTTGGGCTTAAAGCCCAAAAAGCAAATATATCCAAAAGATCCTATATAAATTCGCTCAACCTTTTTGTGAAAAGATTCATTTCGTCAAGAAAATTTACTTTTGCAAAAAATAAAAAGTGAAAGAACCTAGATCAGCTCAAGAAAAACAAGTACTATTTGTAATACTGATATGTATCGGCTTCATTCTGGCATCGGCTTCTTCTTTTCTTCCTATTCTTTTAAGTGGTCAAAAAATTGCAGATATACAACAAGACATTAATCTTCTAAATGATAGTTCTTCAGGGGTATTAAGGTTCACATTGTTTTTAAATCAATTCTTTTTATTTCTACTTCCGTCTTTAGTTTACCTCATTTTTATTGAAGGTAAGAATGCTTTTAATTTTTTGCGTTTTCAAAAACTTCCTTCACTCTACACTATTTTTTTAGGAATACTTTTTTTAGTGGTAAGTTACCCTCTCGTGAATCTAGTGAATTACATCAATTCCTTTATTCCACTTGCAGAATGGATGACGACTAATGAAGATCAAGTCGCAGAAATGTTACAGAAAATCATATTAACTGATGCGTATTCCGTTATGATTCTAAATGTCTGTTTAATTGCTATACTTCCAGCAATTGCTGAAGAACTAGTATTCAGAGGTATCGCACAAAATAATTTTGAAAAAATTCTTAATAATGGTCATATGTCGGTATGGCTAAGTGCTTTATTGTTTAGTTTGATACACTTTCAGTTTGAAGGATTTCTTGCGCGAATGGTACTTGGTGCTGTTTTAGGATATAGTTATTATCTAACCCGAAATTTTTGGGTCCCCGTTTTTTTACATTTTTTAAACAACTTAATTCCTTTATTAGCTTTAAGTATGTGGGAGGTTGATTTAACCAATATGGAAAATAGTGATATTTCTTTTAATTGGTTCCTACTAATTTTACCAATTTTGGGCTTACCGATACTTTACATATTATATACTAAAGAAGATGGCAAACGAAACAATAACAAAACTTAGAACAAGAGGAATTACAGGTCTTTTGTTTATTGTAGTTGTACTTGCTTTGCTTTTATATTCTAAGTATACTGCTGCCCTATTTTTAGCGATAATATGCGTTACTTGTAGTTTTGAATATACAAATATTACGAGAAGACAAGTTAAAGATCCAACATTCAATTTAAGTTTCATTGCTGGTATTGCACCACTCATAACAAGTTTTATCAAACCTGAGATATTTGAAGATTACGGCCTTTATTTTTTAATTGGAAGCACTTTCATTACTTTGATTTTTGCTTTCAGTTCCATTCTCACATCTATTCGAACAAATCATCATTTGCTAGGTCCACTATTGATATTTTTTTACATCGGTGTCCCAATAGCTTGCATTTCGAGTCTACTTATTTTTATACCTGACTCATATGAATATTATACTTTGATTGGATTAATGTTTTTCTTGTGGGCCAGTGATACAGGGTCTTATGTCGTGGGTCGATTAATTGGCAAAACACCATTTCACAAAAGAATCTCGCCTAATAAAACCCTTGAAGGATGGTTAGGTGGAATTCCATTTGTCTTATTATTTGCCTATTTATTACACTTAGTATTTAATGATTTTAGTTTAATTCAATGGATGGTTTTAGGACTCATTGTATGGTTTGTAGGCAGCATGGGAGATTTATTTGAATCTACCATAAAAAGACAATTTGATATAAAAGATTCAGGTAAAGGATTACCAGGTCATGGAGGATTTCTTGATCGTTTTGATTCTTTTCTTTTAGCTGCTCCAGTTTACACCTTAATCATCTATTTAGCTTATAATTTTTAATTATGTCAAAACCGACCATTCTAGTTACCAATGATGATGGAATCACGTCAAAAGGAATTACTCATCTAGTTTCTTTGATGAAAACAATAGGAGATGTTATTGTAGTTGCACCAGACAGCCCACAATCTGGAATGGGACATGCCATAACGCTTGAAGATCCTATTCGAGTCCAGCAAGTTCATACTATGAATGATATTGAAGCATACTCCTGTAGTGGCACTCCTGTTGATTGTGTAAAGATGGCAAGAAGTGTTCTTTTTAAAGATAGACATATTGATTTATGTGTTTCAGGAATCAATCATGGAAGTAATGCTGGAATCAACATAATCTACAGTGGGACAATGAGTGCAGCTATGGAAGCGAGTTTGGAAGGTATAGACTCCATAGGTTTTTCTTTACTGGATTTTGATCCCAATGCAACATTTGAACATGCAAATGATTACATCCTACACATTGTACAATCCGTATTAAAAAAGAAATTACAAGGAGGAAAACTGTTAAATGTAAACATACCTAAAGCATCAGATGCACATATAAAAGGTATAAAAATATGCAGACAAGGACAAGGAGCATGGAATGAAGAATTCATTCAGCACAAAGACCCAAGAGGGCGAAATTATTACTGGATGAGTGGTCATTTTGAAAACTTGGAGCATAGCGAAGATACGGACCTTTGGGCTTTAAGCCAAAACTATATCAGTATAGTCCCCGCAACGTCTGACTTAACTGATTACAAACAAATTGCTCAATTAAATCAAATACTTAATGAAACTTAATTCTTTACTTTCTGGAATATTAATAGGAGCCATTGTTATCTTTTGTGGTTTTGGTATTTTAAGCTTATTGTTTGAATTCATGGAAAGTACAGGTTTTATGGATGAGGCAGGCAGTATGTCAGATAAGAGAAGACGAACAATATGGCTGATCAGTATATGTTCCAATATTCTTACATTACAATTTTTCAGAAAAAGAAAAACGAGTGAAACTCAACGAGGAATTGCTGTAATATCCGTTTTATCAGCATTCATATGGATTATTTTTTATCATAAATCCTTATTCTTCATTGAATAGAAAGAAAATATATCTTATAGCAGGAGAATTATCAGGTGATACGCATGGTGCCGACTTGATAGAAGCTTTCTTAGCAGAAGATCCCAATGCAGAATTGAGATTTATGGGAGGCGATTTAATGCAGAAGAAAGGAGGAACCTTAGCATTTCACTATAGGGACATTGCTATAATGGGTTTTGTAGAAGTCATAAAGAATCTAAGAAAAATAAAAAACAGCCTTAAAAAAGTTCGAGCAGACATTGAGGCGTTCCAACCAGATCACATTATTTTGATTGATTTTCCAGGATTTAATCTTAGATTAGCCAAACAATTACATGGACTTTCAACTATCCACTATTACATCGCCCCTAAAGCGTGGGCATGGAATAAAAAAAGAGTTAACTCCTTAAGAAATTACTGCAAAACTGTACATTGTATTCTTCCATTTGAAGTGCAATTTTTCAAAAAGCACGGTGTAAACGCCAATTATGTAGGTAACCCAAGTAAATCTCAAGTGGAACAATACCTAAGCATTCATGGAAAAAAACACGAAGAGTATATAGCCCTTTTTCCAGGTTCACGAATACAGGAAGTTCAAAGAGTTCTCCCAGTTATGCTAGAAAGCATGAAAGACTTTCCATCTCTTAGTTTTAAAATTTCAAAAGCATCAAATCTTGATGTTGAAATTTATGAACCTTACATTGAAAACGAGGACCAATTATTTGACAACAACTATGAGCTATTGAATGGAGCAAAAGCTGCCTTAGTAACGTCAGGAACAGCTACATTGGAAACTGCATTATTTGGTGTTCCTCAGGTAGTTTGTTATATTGCCAACAGCATCTCCTATTTTATAGCAAAACGATTAGTAACTATACCCTACATTTCTTTGGTAAATCTCATATCAGATAAAGAGATTGTCAAAGAATTAATACAAAGTGACTGCACTCCTCAAAAGATTTCGGTAGAACTTGCTAAAATTCTTACTGATGAGGGCGCTAATAAAATGATATCAGAATACAAAAATCTAAGTTCGATACTAGGACAACAAAACAGTGCAAAAACTGCAGTTCGGAGTATATTTACTTCTTCTTAGTTGCTTTTTTCTTTTTTTCTTTCTTCTTTGGAAACGCATTGGGTATTTCAGCTTCAACTAAAGCTTTTATTTCTTCTAGTTTCAATTCAGAAGCTTGTTCTTGTGTCATGCGTTGACCATCGATTTTAGGAAGCTTTATAGATTTCTTTTTAAATCTTATGAAAGGTCCCCATCGGCCATTTTCCAGTGCAAGTTTATCTTCAGGCCATTGTTTTATATAACGATTTGCTTCTTTCTCAATTTTAGCTTGAACTAATTCTTCAATTTCAGCAATAGACAAATTATTAAAGTCGTATTTCTTATTCACATTGATGAACATACCATTCCATTTTAGAAATGGACCAAAACGCCCCACTCCCTTTGTAATTGGTAATTCTTGAAAAACATGAATCGGAGCGTCTTCTTCCAATTTTTTATCCACTAATACCTTTGCCTCTTCTAATGTAATTTTTAGTGGATCTTTATCTTTAGGCATGCTGATAAATGTATCTGCAAATTTCACATAAGGTCCAAATCGTCCAGCACCAATTGACACTGGTGATCCTTTATATTCCCCAAGTTCTCTAGGTAATTTAAACAATTCCAGCACTTCATCCAGCGTCACCGTTTCCATAGACATCCCAGGTCGCAAGTTCGCAAATTTAGGCTTCCCCTCTTCTCCTACTTCTTCTACAGTACCTATTTGAGCAGCTGGACCATATCTTGTAATTTGTACGAGTACAGAGTGACCAGTTTTGGGGTCTATGCCCAAAACTCTTCTTCCTTTTGCTCGATCGGCAGTTTCTATCGTTTTTTCAACATGCTCGTGAAAAGGAAAATAGAAGTCCTTCAACATCTTTTTCCATTGAGCTTTACCTTCTGCGATTACATCGAATTTTTCTTCAATTTCTTTTGTGAAATTATAATTGATAATGTCATCAAAATGCTGTGTTAAAAAATCAGTAACCACAATTCCTAGATCAGTAGAATATAATCTATTTGATGTCGCTCCTGTTATTTCCGATTCCTGAGTCTCTTTAATTTGGTTATTCTCTAATGTTAACTTTGTATAGTTTCTTTCGACACCTTCTCTACTTTCTTTAGTAACATATCCTCTTTCCTTTTCCATAATTTTGGAAATAGTAGGGGCATAGGTAGATGGTCTTCCGATACCAAGTTCTTCAAGTTTTTTTACAAGACTTGCTTCCGTATATCTGGAAGGCGGTCTGCTAAAACGCTGAAGCGCATTAATTTCTTTTAAATCTAATGCTTGATTCAACTTTAAAGGTGGCAACATCGCTTTCTCTTTGGAGTCTTCCTCATCATCATCAGTAGATTCAAGGTACACTTTTAGAAATCCATCAAATTTTATAACCTCTCCTTCAGCTTTGAAATTAATCGAAGGATCTGAAGCAGGAGAAACCAAAACAGTTGTTTTTTCAATTTTGGCAACTGACATTTGAGAAGCAATGGTTCTTTTCCAAATCAATTCATATAAACGTTGCTCATCTCTATCTTTTCCTCCATTTTGTCTTTGAATATAAGTAGGTCTGATGGCTTCGTGTGCTTCTTGCGCATTCGATGACTTAGATTTATATTGTCTTAGCTCGCTGTACTCTTCTCCATATTCGGATTGAATTTCTTCCTTAATGGAACCTAGAGCCATATTACTTAACGAAGTTGAATCCGTTCTCATATAGGTAATCAACCCTTGCTCATAAAGTTTTTGTGCTACACTCATCGTTCTTTTCACTCCAAAACCTAGTTTCCTACTTGCTTCTTGTTGTAAAGTTGATGTTGTAAAAGGAGCTGCAGGCTTTCTTGTTAAAGGCTTAACTTTAATATCATTAATTGCAAAGCTTGTGTTCTTACATGTTTCTAATATTTTTTTTGCTGTTGTTTCTTCTTCAATTTTTGAATTGTATTCTGCACGAAGAACGGTAGGTTTTCCTGCAGCATTTAGAACATTGAAAAATGCATAAGCTTTGTAAAAATCAGAAGAGGTGAATTTCTGTATTTCTCTTTCTTTATCGACAATTAATTTTACGGCTACTGATTGCACACGACCTGCCGATAATTTACCTTTTACTTTATGCCATAATAATTTCGATAAATCAAAACCTACTAAACGATCCAGTATTCTTCTTGCTTGTTGAGCATCTACAAGGTTCAAATCTACTGTTCTTGGTTCTACAATTGCTCGTTCTATTGCAGGCTTAGTGATTTCTCTAAAAACAATTCTTTTGGTTGTTTCGGGGTCAAGCCCCAAAACCTCGCACAAATGCCAACTTATTGCTTCTCCTTCTCGGTCTTCATCCGTTGCTAGCCATACTTCTTCTACTTTCTTTACCCAATCTTTAAGCTCTTTTACAACTTTCGTTTTTTCTGGAGACACAACATAATTCGGCTGAAAATCCTCTTCTATATCGACCCCTTTATTGCCTTTATCTAAATCCCTTATATGCCCATAAGAAGATTTAACCTTAAAATCTTTTCCAAGGTATTTTTCTATCGTCTTTGCTTTTGCGGGGGACTCAACAATCAATAAATTCTTTGCCATTTTTCTAATTTAACCTTTGTACACGCTACTCTTTACTTTCAATCATATAAGAATACAATTCTAACATAACTTTTAAATACACATTCGTGTTGTGTATGATCTTAATAAAGTGATAAGATTGAAAATTCTAAACAGCCACAAAGCTAGAATAAAAAATCATATGTGACAAAATCTTAATTTCTTAAGCGCTCTTGGATTATTTGTTGGCGTTCTTTTAAAAGTTTATTTATGGTCTTTGAAACATCTGGTTCTTTACCATTTAACACATCGTGAAAGGTTAGTAGCGTAAACCTTGCCATATCATCAGGGTGACTCAAGCCAAGCTCAGATAAGTAGTGAGCATATCTCGATCCATCGTAAAAATTCCAATTCAATATCATCCAGCGGCCTAATCCATAATGCAATCTCCCTACTACGAATTCTTTTTCTGCATTTTTAAATTTCTCAAGAGATTCCGCAGGAGAAAGTGCTTTTAATTCTTCGTGAGCTTCAGCTAAATTTTTAGGAATGTAAACTCCGTTTATTCTAGACTTTTTAATGTTTTTCTGATATTTTTCGTTAAACCTTTTCTCAAATAGACTAACAGGGACTGTATCTTGCGGATTAATTGGTTTTTGTTGTGCATATACTGCACCACATAAAAACCAACATAAAAGAAAGGACAATAAAACTTTATGCACAATAATTTTTTTTTAAGAAACGTAAAGTTGATTGAAAATTACTACTTTGAATGTAGGTTTTAACAAATTATTCAGATGTCAAATAACCAAGCAGATAAGATTTTCTATTTTATTCAAGGCTTCCTGTTATATGGAATTGTGCTCAGCCTAATTTATTATTTTAATCATTACATAGGAATGATGCTGAACACTATCTTTTTAGCAATGATAGCCTCTGTAATGATTATTTCAATCATCAGTGAATTACTAGAGCGATCAAAAATAAGTCCACTCTATTTTTACACCATAGCTGGTATATTGTTATCTGCTATTGTTTTAATGGGTGTTTTTAGTTATGAACTTTGATTACCAACTCATTTCATCATCTGATGAATTGGATTGTGAAGCATTATTTTCTTCTGCATTTTTTTCTTCCCATTCCTTCTGTCTTCTTTCATATTCCTCGTAGTCATAATCAGGCATTAATTCTGTTTTTACGTGATTTACTGCCTCATTCATACTTTCTACAAATCGATTGAAATCTTCTTTGTACAAAAAGATTTTATGACGGTCATACCCATCGCCGTTAAATCGCTTTGTACTTTCTGTAATGGTAATGTAGTAATCTTCTCCTTTGGTCTTTCTTACATCAAAGAAGTAGGTTCTTCTTTTTCCTGCTCTTACTTTGGTAGAATAAACGCTTTCGAATTTGTTGTTGCCTTCCATTCCTCTTGTCCTTGTTTTGATTAAAATATTTATGCGAATTTGCACATATTATTTTAAACCACAATAATTAAATGACTTAAAAAGTGTGTTTTTTTATTAAAATCCGAATTTTAACTTAAATCCTTATGTAATAATGATCTATCAATAACTATAAAAAGAAGATTATTTAGTAGCTAGTTCCCTATTTGCTAATTCATAAAAAGCGGTCCCTGGCTTATTTAAATCACTAGGTTTTCCTGCTTCAATTATTTCGCCTTCCTCCAGTATGATCACTTTATCATACTGCATTTGAGCATGAATTCTATGTGTGATTACAATTGTTGTTTTACCAGCTAAGGTTGTATTTAAGCTGTGAACAATTTCATTTTCTGTAGTGGCATCTACAGCGCTTAAGCAATCATCCAATAAAATAATATTTGGATTCTTTATTAATGCCCTTGCAAGTGAAATCCTTTGCTTTTGACCACCGGAAAGTGTCACGCCTCTCTCCCCTACTAAAGTTTCATATCCATTTGGCAACTTTAATATATCGTCATGAATAGCAGCTAATTTTGCTGAATGTTCGATATCCTTTTGTTCCACTTTATGATCTAAACCAAACTGAATATTCTCAGATATTGTATCTGAAAAAAGAAACACATCTTGTGGTACATAAGCGATAGAACGCCTTAAAGAAGACAAACTTATTCTTTTGATATCTTTATCCCCAATAATAATTGATCCAGTGTCTACATCATACATTCGAACTAATAGTTCAGCTATCGTTGATTTCCCACTTGCTGTTTTACCTACAATTGCTAACTTTTCCCCTTTTTCCAATGTAAAACTCACATCCTTCAGAGCTTGTACATTAGTTTCAGGATAGGTAAAACTTACTTTATTGAAAACAACCGAAAATTTATTGTTTAACTCCTCAGCATTCTTTTCTTCTTTAATTTCAGGCTGTACCATCATAAATTCATTAATTCTTTCTTGAGAAGCAGAGGCCTGCTGAACTAATGAAGCGATCCATCCCAATGCAGTAATTGGCCAAGTTAGCATCCCAACATAAATAATGAATTCGGCTATGTTCCCTGGACTGATTACACCTTTTTGGATTTGGATTCCACCAATATATAAAGTTAATAATGTACTAACTGAAATCAACAATATCATCAAAGGAAAAAATAAGGCGTTCACCCTTGCTAATTCTAATGATTTCGACTTAAAATCTTCACTTTCATCATCAAAATAATGCAAAAATTGATGCTCTTTTACATAAGATTTTATTACTCTAATTCCAGAATATACTTCTTGTGCCTGAGAATTCAATACGGCTAGTTGCTTCTGAATTATCGCACTTTTTTTGTTTATAATGTTACTTACTACGTATATTGAAACCGACAGAATAGGCAATGGAAGTAAAGTCCATAAGGTAAGCTCCACATTTACAGAAAGCATAGAATATATTACGATTATAAACAAAGAAACTAAATTGATAAAATAGAGCAATGCAGGCCCCAAATACATTCTCACTTTCGAAACATCTTCAGAAATCCTTGCCATCAAATCCCCAGTTTTATTCTCTTTGAAAAACTTTAAATTCATATTTGAATAATGCGCATAAATCTCATTCCTTTGATCATATTCTATAAGTCTGGACATGACAATTATAGTCTGCCTCATAAAATACATAAAGACGCCCATAATCAAAGCAAAAGCTAAGACTAATCCTCCAAAAAGCAATAAATTCTTACCTAGTGTTGCAAGCACTTGTTCTTGAAGTTGAGAATCTTCAATTAATTTGTATTCTTTTATACTAAGAAATACATAATCTAAAGCAGTCCTAATCGTCTTGGGCATTAATACCCTGAAATAATTGGATAGAGCTACAAAGAAAATACCTAATAGCAATAACCACTTATACTTAAAAAAATACTTATTTAGAACAGCAAGTTGCTTCAATGAACCGTTTATTTAGACCCCAAAGGTATATAAACAATCTCTGTTAAAAGAGTTTACCATTTAGTAAAGAAAAATACCCCTTCTTACAACTAGTATCAGTTTTATAAATCATGCGGGCTACAATTTAGATTTAAAAATGATTGTAAAAAAGCTTACTCAGTCTTTACGGTTTTGACACTTGTTGTATCCTGTTGATTTTCCAAAACTTGCACATTATTCTCTTCTATTAAAGATGGTTCTTCAAGTGGTGTAAAATCAAGATAAGGTAATATTTTAGATTTTGTTTCCTTTGAGACTCCCATCATTAATTTAAAAGAATCCTTAGTCAACGGAAAATGATGTTTTCTATATTTCACTATGATATTGGCTTCTTTCCAACTTAAATATGGATGACTGCCTAATTCCTTTGACTCAGCGAAATTGATTTTTATTTTTCTGTAATTTTGTGTGTTTACGATATAAGGAATCATTTCTTGCACTAATGAATCCTTTAAGCCATAAACTTCCTTGAGCTGATGAACAGAATAAAATCCACCTAACCACTTTTGATATTTAATGATTCGGCTAGAATATCCATCTCCTATCCCTTTTATTTGCTTCCAATCTTCTGGATCACTTGAATTCAAATTAAAGGATTTTATGTTGTTTGTTTTTGTAGGGAAAACTTTTTTATATGCTTTCTTTTTTGAAAATGAGGATCTTTTCTTTTGCTCTTTTTTATTGTCAACTTTTTCTTGAAAATCGATATGTATTGATTTAAATCGTTCTTTATGATCTTCACTTTTTACAGTCGTAACTTTTTTTGTAGGTAATTGCTTTGTGTCCGCTTTGTTTTCCGACACCTCTTTTTTGACAATTGATCCAGAAATTCCTGATGAAAGATGCATATCCTTTTGATAAAATTCTTCATCAATAAATTCTTGAATATTTACTGAAATAGTGCTTTGAGAAGGTAAAATCCTTTTTTGTAAAAAAACAAAAATGGAAAACAACAACATAAGGGTCGTCAATAAAAAAATTCCATTTTTTTCTTCATGGTTTAGATAACTTACATTTCTTTTCATGGTCATAGGTTTATAATAATTTGTTTATTTCGTTTATATATTTCTTCATCATTATGAGCAAAATCGATAATCTCGGCATGATAAGCACTAGGTATTGAAGCATCGAGTTTTACTTTTAATAATAAATAATCAGCTTGTAAAAATTCACCATTCATAAAAGCTTCATTGGTATAAATCACCCCTACTTTAACTGATCCAAAATCCAATAATTGATTGACTGGATGCAGAGGAATATATTCGATTTTATTCATTGCGTATTTAATTCTTCGATTCCTTGCTGTCCATTCACTGCTCTCTTTTCTATTCTTATTTTCGTAAAAATGCGCCACTGAACCTGAAGAGAATAAATCTATTTGCACAACCTGTTGGTGCGCATAAATTGATACATGTGCTTGTTCTATTTCCTTGTTTATGAAAAACTGATAGACAAATAAGCCAATGAAACTAAGAGCAAATAACCAAAGTGCTTTTTTTATTTTTCGTTTAAAATAAATTGTACAAGAAAACATAGCAGCATAATACAGACCAATTTCCAAAGGCGAAGGATAAAGTCCAGTTATCAAGAATTGATCATTGCTTGAAAAGATCTCTAGTAATTTTAAAAAAGAGCTGATAAACCATTCTAGAAAATATTCCAAACTGAGCAAATCAAAAATTTCAAAATCCAAAATCAATGTAACAACAGATAATGAAATGATGACAAATGTTGCTGGAATAGCTATTAAAGAGGTCAGTAAAAAAAGCAATGGAAAGTCATGAAAATAATATAAAGACAATGGTGTAATCATAATTTGGGCAGACATACTAACTGAAAACAATTGCCATGCATAATTGTAAAATCCTTTGAATTGAAGGGCTTTATATATGTCCTCATAAAAATAGAGTATACCTAGTACAGCTAGAAAAGAAAATTGAAATCCTATATCAAAAATTAAACCAGGAGTATCCAATAACATTAAAAATGCTGCAGCAAAACAATAATTATAAGACAAGCCAGTTCGTCCTAAAGCTTTACCAAATAGGAAGCAAGTAAGCATTATACTTGCTCTAATAGTTGATGGCATTGCTCCTGAAACTAGGCAAAACAACCACACACCCGCAACGACAATAATATATTTTAAGTACTCTAATTTGGGGGGCACAAATGAAAAAAAGAAAAATAAAATAGTCCCTACAATTCCAACATGCAGACCTGAAATAGCTAGGACATGTGATGTTCCAGTTTTCCTAAAAATTTGATCTATTTCTTTCAGATCTGTTTTATCCCCCAACAACATGGCTTTGATTACAGCCTTTGAGCGTTGTTCAATCTTCAATGAATCTAAACTTGAAAGCACATAAGATTTAATACCCTTTAACCAAGAATCTGAAGAATCCAAAATATTTAAATCAGAACTAAAAAGAGAATGAAAAACTTGTTTGTTCTTATAGTATATGCTCATATCAAATTCAAATTCATTTTCCACTTGTTTCATTTTTCTACATGTTCCACTAAACGCTATAATATCTCCTTCATCAATGTTCCTATCTTTCGATTTCACTAACAACTTTCCAGAAACATCATATTGTATAGAATCGCATATGATATGTTGAATCTGTGCAATATACTTTGGATACTTCCCACCTTTTACTTGCAATACTTTTCCCACAAAAACACCATCCTCGCATACATAATGTGAAAAATGATGTTGATCGCTCGAATAATCTGTTTGCTTTTGGGCGAAAGCCCCTAGAACCATAAAAAAAAGTACAACACCAATCTTTTTCCAAAAGCCACCTACATTAATTTTCAAGTTGTTTACGCTAGATAAAACCAATGCACCCAAACCCAACAATATAAAAAGCAACGAACATGCATTGATCTCCACAAGTGAATTCAAATAAATTCCTAAGGCTACGCTGCAGGTAATTTTAAGAAAAGGCATTTTTCGCATGATGCAATTAGTTTCTTATTAGTGTAACAAGGGTCGCATTTCGTTCCACTTTTTTTAAAGAAATTTTAAAAAATTTCTAAAACTCAGCAATAACGGTAGTTTGCCGATTCTTAAAAAAGCCCAACACATTAGAATATAAATTAATATGAAGATTTAATTGAAGTAAAGAGAAAGGGCCAGCTTATGAAAAGCAAAAAAATTAAAAGAAAGTATTTTACACTATTCTGATATATTACTTAATTTTAAGACTTAAGCTATGAGTAAATAGTACCTTTGCGCTTACTGGTATGATTATTGCATTTATAAGTATTATTTATTACATTCATTAAAAAATCAATATAATGAGGTCTTTCTACATCTTTGCTTGGGCACTTTTGACAGCATTGGTAATGTGGTATATAATTGTTGGAAGCGGTTTACAATCAAGTCACACAGCTAAAGAAGACACCACACAAGAAACTATTGTTATAGATGAAGTAAAAGGAAGCAGTTATTTGCCTTCTGAAGGAAATGAAAGTGAAGGAGATACGATTCAAGGCAACTCAAACGAGGATACGTCAACAAGTGAAGATTTTCAAAAAGCAGGAAAACAAAAATTTGATTATCTTCAAAAAGCAAATATTGAGTTTTCAGCTTTTAAAACAAAACTCCCAACCAACCCAGGACTTGAATCCTATTTGGATTCCATAGCACAAGTTGTTATCGAAAAAAATCTTACTGTAGAATTAATAGGTCACACTAGCTTGTCTATGGGAAATGATAAACAAGATTATGAAATAGGCCTTAAGAGGGCAAATCATATAAGAGATCTACTCGTTGATCGTGGAGTAGACACTTCTTTTATAGTTACAGATAGCAAAGGAGATGTTGAACCAAGAATGGAAGGTGATACAAAAGAAGCGAACACACGAAATAGAAGAGTAGAATTATTTTTAAAACAAAACTAAATTCATTTTATGAATATTATTTATCTATTAGCTGAATGGACTGGTCTTGATATTGCTATAGCTGCGATTTATGGTATATTATCTTTACTACTCGGTATTTTATTGGGTTATAGTATTAATTCAAAATACAAGAAACAAATTCAGACGTATGAACAGGACAATGTAAAATTGAAAAGTTCAGTAAGTAATCTAGAAGCACAGCTAGAAGAAACAAAGAAGGCAAGAGTCAATGCAGATGATGAAATTACCTTGCTGCGAAATAGAGTAAGAGATAGAGATATCAGAATCAGGGAAGCAGAAGGTAAAATGGCCTTAGTATCCAAAAGATTAGAAGACAGCCAAGCAGAAATCACAGCTCTCAAAACAAAGGAACAACCAGTAGTAGTTGCCAAAAGCATAGAGAAAAAAGTAGAAACACCTAAAGTTTCTAAAATAACGACCGAAATTAAATCTCCTACAAAACCTATTTTTGAAGCGAAACCTAAAAAAGAGGTAAAAGAGAAAAAAGCGGCAAAGAAAAAAGGTCGTCCTGCTGGTTCTAAGAATAAAAAATCAAAAGCCTCAAGTTCTACTGTTGAATTAAAAAAGAAAGAGTCTGTTAAGAAATCTACTTCAAAATCAAAAGTTGAAGGAAAGTCGAAATCAGAAACGAAACCAACTGGTAAAAAAAGAGGAAGACCTCCTGGATCAAAAAACAAAGCAACTACCGCAGCTAAAACTACGAAAGTTACTAAAGCAACCGCAGAAGTTAAAGATGCTCCTAAAGCTAAAAGAGGAAGACCTAAAAAAATTACAGCTGCAACTACAACGATTACTGCTGAATCAAAAAGAAGAGGAAGACCTCCTGGGTCAAAAAACAAAGTAACTAAAATTGCTTCTCCAGTTAAAGATGCTCCTAAAGCAAAAAGAGGAAGACCTGCTGGTTCAACGAAAAAGGTAACCCCTACAACAACAAGAAGAAGAGGAAGGCCTGCTGGTTCTGTTAATAAACCGAAAGAAGTTAAAAGAGGGAGAACTAGAGATGATTTAACTTTAATAGAAGGTATAGGACCAAAAATAGAAGAAGCTTTAAGAAATGGTGGAATCAAAACATTTAATAAAATTGCAGCTACAAAACCAGAAAAGTTAAAAAGCATTTTATTAAAAGCGAATACACGTTTTGGTATCGCAGCTACAGATTCATGGCCTACTCAAGCTAAGCTTGCAGCAAAAGGTGCCATGGAAGAATTGAAAGCTTATCAAGATACTTTAGATAGAGGACGATAAAATCCAATCAATAAAAAACCAAACCCGATGTTTTCTTAAAATATCGGGTTTTTTTAATTGTCATCATTGTGCATACATTACATATAAAAAGTATAAAAGATAAACACATAGTAGAATTACTCCCCGCGCCTATGAGTTCTTTCGCTCTATTCTTTTACTTCATCAGTTTACTTCTGCTAAGCAGTATAGTGTATATATTCTTGGGCTTTCGCCCAAATATTATAAAAGCATTAGCCTTTGCTTTTATTCCCATAGCGCTTTTCATATTCAACCTTAAAGTAAATATATGGAACATGTTTGGCAAGGAAACTTTGGTTATTGATTACCTAAAAATATTGAGCACATTGGATTATTCGTATGTATTTAAAAAGAAAACTACTGAACACCTCATAGGCGGTGGTAACCTATATGTACAATCAAGCAAAGATGGATCAAAAAGGAAACTTTCAGACTCCATCCCATCAGATCACAGTCAATCGAAATTTCGACTTTTACTCATCGATCAAGGAGAAACAATTTATCAGAGTAGCAATTTCATAGATTATAATGAAGTCGCCCAACTACGTAGTTCATTGAAGCCTTATTTGGATTTCTATGGCTCCCCTATTGAAGATAATTTACCCGACTAATGGATCAAGACGAAAAACTGGATGAGTATAATCAATCTTCCAAATCGCCTTTTTTATAGTTTTTTCAGCCCTCACAACAAAACTCTAATGCATAATTCGAGTGTAACAATATGAACTGAACTAATTGCCAGTAGCAATACCTTTTAAATCAAAACTCAGGTTAATAATTTCCCATCAATCTTCTTAAAAACCATTCGAGTATTAATAACCCAACTAAGAGGAATAAGATCCACTTGAGGTTCAAAGCAGATTCTGTTTTTTGGGAATTGTAAACGATAGGTTTAAGATTCTTTGTTTGTGAAATCTTTTCAAATAACCTTTCAGCATCTTGTTCATAAAATACGTCACCACCCATTTTAGCAACAATATTTCTCAGTACATTATGATCTGCTGTAGTATTCGATAATTCAAGCTTTACATCTTGAATTGAAAACTTACCTGAAGAATTTAATGGTTTCCCATTGTAACTTGTATTCCCTGAGAATGTATAATTACCTGGTGGAAAAGTTCCCGCATCGAATTCATAATAATCATTAACTTTAGAAAAAGTAAATTCGTAAGACTGACCATCTTGATTTTTAACGGTGAGCTGCACATCAGATTCATTTACCTTTTCATAGCTATCATTATATAATTCAGCTGTAAATACAACTCGATCATATGATTGATACAAATTATTACTAGCCGAAACTTTGAACTTTCGTTTATCTTCTTTTAATGTGATGTATTGAACTGTTTTACCAATCAACTCATCAAATTCATCAAATCTTTTATGTTGCAAATAATTAAACAATCGCCAATTCCAAAGCCCTTCTCCAGCAATAACAGCCTGTTTAACTCCACTTTGATTATATACCAGCCATAAAGGATAATCCGTATCCAAATCCCCTATTCTCTGATTAAATAAAGGGGTTGAATTTGCTCCAGCATTAAATTTACCAAATTTTGTAGTTAGCGGAGGAAAGTACTTAACAAGCGATTTTAGTTCATCGCTTTGTTCCCATAACTTGAAATCATCTACAGTAGTTGCTTGAACAATATTATCGCTATCTGTATTGGCGGAAATAGTTACCACATCTTGCAGTTGATTAAACTTTGATGTATTTATTTGTGATCCAGCGATGAACAATTGAGGGATATTTCTAGATTTCAACACATTTAATTCCTCATCAATATTGTATGTATCGGAAGGTAAATTGTGAAAAATAACGAGATCAAATGATGAAATCACTTTTTCAAGTTTTGAAACCATAGCAACATCAACTTCATAATTCTTATTTGTTGATATACTTTTTTTGATCGCAGCGAGATCAGGATGAGGTGCATTGGCAAGTATCAGAATCTTCTGTCTGGCATCCAATATATCAACATAAAATTTTCGTGTATTATTCACGATTGAAAATTCGTCACGCAACGAATTCACTTGAATTTGATAAGGAATCACACCCGTTTCATCTGCAGGCACTTCAAAAGATACCGTTGTGAAATAATTCTTTTTATTGATGTTGATCTTTTGTGTATCAATCGTTTTAGGATTGGGACCAAGTTTTTTAAGAACAATAGAAGTAGAAGCAGCTGAAAAATTGTATGCGCTGACATCAACATTTACTATAAATTTATCTCCTAAGTACGCTATATTATTATGATATACTTGCGTAATCTTTACATCTTTTTTTTGCGTTGTATCACCTTTTGCGATAAAGTAAACTGGAGCAGTAAAACCTATATTCTGATAAATAGGATTGGATCCTTCATTAAAAATCCCGTCTGTTTCTATAACAACTGCACCTAAATTCTGATTGGCATAGGTCTCATCGATAAAACTAAACACACTAGACAGATTTGTGGTTGCTCCATTCAGTGTATCCGTCAACTCTGATTCTATTGTAGTCGAAAAGTGAAAAGCATCCGTTTGGTAAGCATTCGACAATTTTTCTTTCAGACTAGGAAGAATCGATTGTTCTTTATTTAGGGACTCACTATTATCTTGCATCAAGACAACTACAGGATCTTTTACCTGCTGATTATTTACTTTTAGAAGAGGACCAAGTAATAGAAAACTTATACTAGAAACAGCTAAAAAGCGGAGAAAGCCAAGGCCCCAAATTTTCCAATTTTGCTGTTCTGAAAAACGCTTGTCTCTTAGGTATAAAATGATGGCATATACTACACCAAGTAGGATGCAAAAAATCAAAAAATACCAAGGATATTGTAATGTAAAGGAATTCAACAATCAACTATTTAATTGCAAATATGCATATAATATTCATCTAAAAACTAAGGAATGGAAACACGCCAAGGATTTAACGTTATTTTAGGTTTTATTTATTTTGGGTTGAACCCAAAAGTATCTTTTAATACAAGGTCTCTTTTAACTTTTACATGTAACTTCTAAACACACATTTTGTACATGAAATCATGTGATCAAACTGACTATCTTATTTCATGTCTTCCTTTTCGATAATATGCTTACATTTACATTTCGAATAATTAAATGTAATCTACATGGAAATAAGTGAGATCATATTGGAAATTATTAAGATTGCAATCCCTTCTCTAATTGTTTTTCTTACAGCATTTCTTCTTCTTCGTAATTATATGAACAATCAATTACGGCTGGAGCAAATGAAAATTAATTCTAAATATTCAGATCAAACGCGGACAATTAAAATTCAAGCTTACGAACGTCTTATGTTATTTTGTGATCGGATGGATATTGTACATATAGCAACAAGAGTCTATAGTCCAGAAATGAAAGCGGACGAATTAAAACAAGCTTTATTGATTTCTTTGCAAAAAGAATTTGAACACAATTCTGCTCAGCAAGTATATACAAGTGAATCCTTATGGAAAGTGATCAGCGAGGCAAAAGCTGCAAATGCTAAAATTATTCATGCTGCAGCTGAGCAAGTATCACCGACAGCCCCTGCTCTAGAGCTTTTGAAACAAATCAATAAAAAAATGGAAGGCATTTCCGTTAATCCAGCAGATCAAGCAAAAAGTGCCATACGAAGCGAAGCTGCAATACTATTAAGTCTTTAAACTTAAACATATGACGACATTTTCAATAAGTCGAATCATCCTACTACTTTTTTTGGGCGTAAGCCTTTTTAATTGTAAGACATATCTACATGTTGCAGATATAAATGAGGATCGATATGAAATAGAACCTCATCAGGATCTTCCTGAAGATGAAGCAATTACTGCAATAATAGCCCCATATAAAGCGCAACTTGACGACAAGATGAATCGAGAGATAGGGATAAATGCGGAAAAGATGTATAAAGCTCGACCTGAAGGAGAACTCGGAAATTGGGTTGCTGATATATTATTCGAAGAAGCTTCAAAATTGTATGAAGGTGAGCTAGATTTTGCCGTTCAAAACCATGGCGGATTAAGAATTCCTATTTTGAATGCTGGACCTATTACTGTAAGAGATATTTATGAAGTCATGCCATTTGATAATGAATTGGTGATCATAGAAGCCAGAGGGGTTATAGTCAAGCAATTATTTGAGCGAATAGCAGCAAAAGGTGGATGGCCAGTTAGTAAAAATATAAGATTGGTAGGGACCAAAGAAGGAAAAATTGAATCGCTTTACATAAACTCGAAGCCGTTCGACGAAACAGAGACATATGCATTTGCACTTCCAGATTATATTGCAAATGGAGGCGATCGTTGTGTTTTTCTAGAAAATCAAGATCAGATTAAATTTAATGTGCTGATAAGAGATGCAATTATAACGCACCTTGAAAATGAAGAACCAGGTATAGTTCAACTTGCGCCTAGAGAAGGACGTATAAAAATTTTAAGAGACTAGTATGAAAAGAAGAACATTTGTCAAAGCAATGGGATATAGTTCCATGATGTATCCTTTAATAGGATCTGTACCTAGTCTATTGAAAGGTCCAGAATTGATGCAACTCACAATTTTACACACCAATGATGTGCACAGTAGAATAGAACCCTTTCCTGCGGACGGAAAAGGAAGAAATGCAGGAAAAGGAGGAGCTGCAAGGAGAGCTACATTAATCAAAGATATAAGGGAAGATGTAGATCAAGTCTTATTACTAGATGCAGGAGATATATTTCAAGGTACCCCTTATTTTAATTTTTTCGGAGGAGAGCTGGAATTCAAGCTAATGGATGAGATGGAATATGATGCAGCGACAATAGGGAATCATGATTTCGATGCAGGACATGAAGTATTAAAAGAAAGATGTGACGCTGCTTCCTTTAGTATGCTAAATTGTAATTACAATTTAAAAGACTCTCCTTTAAGAAAAATAGTTCAACCTTATAAAATATTCAATAAAGGAGGAATTAAAGTTGGGGTTTTTGGAGTAGGAATTAGATTGGATGGATTGGTACCAAAACAGTTATATGGAGACATAGAGGTACTTCCTGCATATGAAATGGCAGAAAAAACAGCTACCTTATTGAAAGAAGAAGAAAAATGTGATCTGGTAGTTTGTCTTTCACATTTGGGATATCAATATGAATCACCTAATTATCCAAGTGATGTGATCATGGCAGCAAGTACACGAAATATAGATATTATTATAGGTGGTCATACACATACCTTTTTAAAAACAGCAAATACTGTAAGGGATAAAGATGGAGAATGGGTAATCATCAATCAAGTAGGTTGGGCAGGTATCATGCTGGGACGAATAGATGTAACGATAGAGAAAGGTAAAAAAGCAAAATGTTTCAGCTGTAAAAATGAATATTTACAGCATGCAGTTGATAATACAATCATTAAATATAAATGAAAAAAATATATATGAAAAGCCCATAAATACTTGAATTTTATGGGATTGTTTTATCTATATTTGCTCGCGATAACAAACACTTAACGACCCAAAAGTCGAATATAAATATTGATTATATTTTTTTTAATATGTATTTATATGTAAATTTAATCCCTCAATAAGTATTGTTGTCCTAAAAGCAAGCGAAATGAACATATAATGTCCTAAATAGCATGCTTTAAAACTATACCGATTAAGTATTTTTTTCAATAAAGCGAATAGAAATGAGCCTCTATTTGCCCGACAAACTGTGCCTTTTAAAGTACAAACTGTTAAAACCAAGCTAAAGATGAAAAAAGATTACTTAGGTGCGTGGGAACGGTGTATGAATGTAATTAAGGAACATGTCAACACCCAAACTTTTAGAACATGGTTTGAACCCATAAAAGCTGTAAAGCTAGAAGGTGACATATTAACAATAGAAGTACCAAACCAATTCTTTTATGAATGGTTAGAAGAAAATTTTTTAAACGTTCTTCGAAAAGCGATTGGTAGTGTATTGGGTAAAAATGGTCGCCTTGAGTACCGATTCAAAGTAGAAAAAGCCAATGGAGTTTCGGCTTCATTGAAAAACGAGATAGAAGATTTAGAAGGAGGAATTTCGCCCGACGAAATTCAAAACCCTTTCGTGATTCCAGGAATTAAACGCGTTAAATTTAATCCACAATTAAATGACGTTTATAGAATGGATAATTACATAGAAGGTGATTGTAACTCTCTTGCAAGATCTGCTGGTAAAGCTATTGCTGACAGACCTGGAGAAACAGCTTTCAATCCACTGTTTATATATGGCGAAGTAGGATTGGGTAAAACCCATTTAGCCCAAGCTATAGGCAATGAAGTTTTGGATAAATTCCCGAACAAAAGCGTACTGTATGTTTCAACTGAAAAATTCACAAATCAACTGATCCAATCGATAAAAAACGGTTCAGTAACTGATTTTACTAATTTTTATCAACTGGTTGATGTACTCATTGTCGATGATATTCAATTCTTGGCAAACAAAAAGAAAACACAAGAGATTTTCTTCAATATTTTCAATCATTTGAAACAATGTGGAAAGCAAATTATCCTAACTTCTGATTGCCCACCAAACGAAATGCAAGGCGTTCAAGATCGTTTATTATCTCGATTTAAATGGGGACTTGAGGCAGATTTATCAAGACCAGATTTAGAAACGCGCATTGCTATTATGGAAGCCAAAATGGCCAAAGAAAACATTGAAGTACCAAGAGAAGTCAGTAGCTTTATATGTACTCATGTAAAAAATAATATTCGAGAACTAGAAGGTGTGCTTATTCAATTGATCGCTCAAGCTACGCTTAACCAGCGTGAGATTGACATGGACTTAGCACGAGAAGTAATTAAGCGCTTGAATAACAACGACAATAAAGAGATTACTGTAGATTTAATAAAAGATATGGTTGCTGATTTCTTTGGAATCGATGTAGAAAAACTCGGTTCAAAAACAAGAAAGCAAGATGTTGCGACAGCTCGTCACCTATCTATATATTTCAGTAAAGAATATACTAAGAATAGCCTTAAATCTATAGGCAAATATTTTGGTGGAAGAGATCACAGTACAATATTACACTCTTGTAGAACAGTAAAAGATCGAATGGATACTGATAGAGCATTTAAAGATACAGTAGCAAGTCTGGAGCAGAAAATGCAAATTTCAATGATGTAAATAAAACCATTTAATTTCTAAATTGTCGGTACAACATTAAATTACAAGTAGGTAAGTTCGACTTTTACATTTAGGAATAGCCTAAGCTACTTCGACTTTCTTAAGAAGAATTTATCCGACCATTCAGGATTTGAATGCTTTATCTGTCATAATACGTTATTATAGGGATTCATCCCATACAAAACCTCTTATACAGCTGTCATAAGGGGTTTTGTTTTTATCTTGACACCAATTTGAAACATCGTATTATCTTTCTATAGTGGCTTATCATAGAAACCATTAATATTTAGATATACAAACGATAATATAATTTTTGGGCTTAAAGCCCAAAAGAGAATACACAACTTTCGATTATAATTTCTTTAAAATAAAAATGTACAATTATACTACATTGTATTCAACGCTTGCTTAATATCTTCTATTAAATCTTTGCTGTTCTCTACACCTACAGACAGCCGTATTAAATTATCTTTTATACCCATCTGCTTTTTGAGTTCCGGACACACACCTGCATGCGTCATACTTGCTGGATGTTGGATAAGACTTTCCGTGCTCCCTAAACTAACAGCTAACTTTATCAACTTCAAAGCATTCAAAAATCGAAAAGCCTCCATTTCTCCTCCTTTTATATAAAAGGAAATCATTGCGCCTCCAGAAGTGTATTGCTCTTTAAATAAAGAATAGGAGGAAGACGCCTCATCGAGTAATCCTAGATATGAAACTTCTTCTATACTGTCATGATTATTTAAATATAAAGCTACATCCAAAGCATTTTTAGCCTGCTGTTCCATTCTTACTTTTAAGGTTTCCAGACTTCTTAATAACAACCAACACGTATGAGGACTTGCCATATTACCTAGAAAAGTTCGAAGGGTTTTCACCCGCTTCAACTCTTCACTTTTACCTAAAACAGCACCTGCTATAACGTCACTGTGTCCACCGATATATTTAGTTGCAGAATAAATAACAAGATCAGCACCATATTTCAGCGGATTGGACCATAACGGGCCCATATAGGTGTTATCCACCGTGACTCTTATCTTTTTTTCAGCTGTGCTAAAATGATCTGCAATGTCTCTACACATTGAAATATCTATCAAATCATTTGTGGGATTAGCAGGAGTCTCAATATAAATGTGATGAAGTTTCTCCTTTTTACCTGATTTTTCGATGAGTTCTATGATCTCTTCTTTGCTTTGATGTGGATAAAACCCCAAAGATTCAACACCTATCTTTTTCAAAAAATGATTGATAAAATGATCCGTACCGCCATATGTAGGCGAACTGAATAACAATAGATCACCTGGTTTTAGAAACTCTAGAAGAGTGGTACTGATAGCAGACATTCCACTTTCAAATACAGCGCAGTCTTCAGCTTTATCCCAAAGACACAGCCTGTTCTCTAAAATCTCCAAATTCGGGTTATTGATTCTACTATAAATAAGCCCTAATTGCTCCTCTTCATCTTTCTCACGAATTCCATATGCTAGCTCAAAGAATGCTTTCCCTTCTTCTGCAGTTTTAAACACAAATGTTGAGGTCAAAAACAAAGGCGTTTTTACTGCTCCTTCCGACCATTCAGGAGTATAGCCATGAGTCATCATCAAACTTTCTGGAGACATCTTATATGGGTCCATATTCAAGCTTTTATTTACGAATACTACAAAAATATGACTCACTAGGAAATAATATCACACAATTATACACAGTGAACACATATTCCTATAAATGCTAAATAATCAGGAAGTATTCCGTATATTTACTTCTATTCAGATTATAAAAGGAAAAAATCCTAAATGAAATTAGATGCTATAGATAAAAGAATATTACAGCTACTTCAACAGGACTCCAAGATCAATATTAAAGAAGTCGCAGCTGACTTAAACATGACTAAAACCCCAGTCTACGAAAGAATAAAAAGACTTGAAAATGAAGGAGTCATTGAAAAATTTGTCGCTGTTATAAATCGCAAAAAAGTAAAATCCTCTATGGTTATTTTTTGCAATGTCTCACTCGAAAGCCAGAAACTTCAAGAAATTCAACAATTTAGTAAGGCTGTAAAAGAAATACCTGAAGTACTAGAATGTTACTTGATGGGAGGAGCCAATGACTTCTTATTAAAAGTGGTAGTATCAGACCTTAATGCCTATCACCAATTTTCGTCGGGTAAATTAGCTGCTTTACCAAATGTAGGGCAAATTAAAAGCTCTTTTGTATTAAATGAAGTCAAACGATCAACT
>JAHDGD010000222.1 GCA_020627825.1 Saprospiraceae bacterium | reverse complement strand
TTTCTTTTTCCGTACTTGAAAAATACGATTCTCCACAAGGGTTATCTTCCATATCTACTCGGTAACGTGGGAAATTTGGCGAAGTTCTGAGCGGAGAAATTTGTGGTAATAATACTCCTTGTTCAAAATCGCAAGCTGTACCTTTTTCGTTAGGAGAATGGATGATATGATATCTTCTGCTTCCACTGCCAGACTTTATATATATTTTACAATCAGGTGCTAAAACTGTCCCAAAAAAAGCGGTAGGAACCGGATCATTTGATCCATCCCATACTCCAACCGTCTGAATCTTGTCAATTTCTGATTCCGATGCCAGATCTACCTGAAATAAAGAATCTTGAGTATTGATATAAATAAATCTACTATTTGGGGAAAACTCTAAAAAACCAAATTGACCTAATCCATCAGGATGATCAACTATTATGTGTTGTTTATCTGAAAGCTTTCCAGATAATCTATCGAAGTTGTAAACATTTAGATTTTGATATCGATTGAAGATAGCATACTTATTTCCATCAGGAGAGAATTTGGCATTGCCTCCTGAACTTACCATTTCTGGGAAAAAAGGCTCAATGGTATCTTTTCTAATTTCATGAGGTCCAGTTTCGTCTAGCAAAGAAGTCAAAAATCCCTTACTATCTTCTAATGGTTGTAGGATCCACCAGTCTTTTTGATTCTTGTGTTTTATAGCTGTTAGATAGCCATTAAGTAATGGTGTACTTTCTATCCATGGTTCATTTTTAATAGTAACATCACCTAAGCCATTATCTAGATTCATATCGACATAAGAATACAAAACAGAATTACTAAAAATATCTCCATCAATGGAGTCAATATCCACTAATTTGTGAATAATATAATATCCATCATTATTAATTGGATCCTGAAGAATCATCAAACTATTGCCAGATCTATACCCATTGCATTCGCCTTCATGAATAACATCAATTAAATAACCATCGTTAAGATCTGTCCCATTGGGCATAATTTGGTGTAAGCGATTAGCTACTTGGCATCCATTTGTATAAAAAAGTAATTGGCCATCGTCATCACAAATAGATCCGCTTGCTCCTTCAAATTCTAAACCAATAGAATCCAAATCAATAAAATTAAAAAATTCACTGGAAAAATCAAATAGGTATGAAGACTGGTTTTCTATCACTGTTGCTCCATTTTCATAACCAAAAATCCATTGATAGTCTTCTTTATTTTGGGAATAAGCTATAGTTGAAATGCACAGCATTAAAACAAGAGCTAACACTTGATGTATCAGCTCTTCTGAAAATATGATCTTATTAGTCTTATTGTTTAACAAATTTTAATGTTCGTGATTTATCTGGCAATTCTAAAACTACAAAATAAACGCCTTGCTCCCAAGAAGAAATATCTATTTCTGAATTAGTTTGATAAGAAATGTTGCTATAAATGATCTGTCCAATTGAATTAAATATGGTGAGTTTTCCACCATTATCCTTTTCAAACTCGATTTGAATTAGGTTTGATGCTGGGTTTGGAATAATTACTAAATCATTCTCAAAGTCTTCAGGAGCACGAAATCTATTATTTGTAGAAGAACTACAATTTTCATTGGGAACATAATTCCATTGCGAAGAAACAGCTCTTGCTAAATGGACAGAAGAGCCAAATTCATAAGGGCATAAATCCGAAATATTTTCTATTGCAAGAGTGTCAGTATTACTTCGACTCCCTTCATCTGGATTTATGAAATGTTTGAAAGATTGAATATAAAATTCTAAGATGGGTTCATTTTGGCAATTTGTTGCCTTTAAAATATCAAACTGTGAAACCAACAGAGAATCTTTTTGAATTTCGTATACTTCTAAAAGGGAAGTTTGGTTTTGGCTTTGGGAGTTTATACTCGTTAAGAAGGTTTGGAAACTTTGGACTTGTTGTAACGAATCCAAGTCGATAAAATCATTAACCGTACTTTGTATTAAAGTTGATTGAACTTGAATAGGCCCCAATAATGATGTATCATGATATTGGATATCAGCAAAAACCTGATAGGCATTGAACAGCTCTTTTAGACCACAAAACCTAGTTGTGTCTAAATAATCTCCATAACAGCTTGGTATGGTATCATTTCTATACAATGAGTCAGACAAAGCAAAATAAACATTCAGAATTTCTATCAAGGCTTTATCCTTGAGGGTATCAACGGTTGTCAAACTATCTAATTGTTGAAGGTATGAACAATTGATGTCATCGGTTAAACTATTTCCTCCTCCTCCAGAAAACGGAATGGGTGGATCACAGGCAATTCCGCATTCAAGGTAATTTGGTTGGAATAAATCTAGATCGTTACAAAATGGCAGGAAATCAGGATTACCACATGAATTATCATCATCATCATTAACTAAAAATATTGACTGTGCCGCCTCACTAATTGTCAATCTTGATTCAACTTCACCTCCAACAAACCTATTGCCATAATGCACATGGTCTCGAACTCTTGAATCTAAGATCATATCAATGTCGGAGGTAAACTTATTGGCAAGTATTGTAGGATCTTCGCTAAAATCATCGATTAACAAAGCAGTTCCAAGTGGATTTACGATGTCGTTGCATCGATAAACCATATTCATGGCCGAATTTAAAGACGATATTGTTTCTGGATGATTATCGAAAATATTATTCCTTCTAATTATTCCTCTATTTTGTGAATTTGTAATGTTTATGTAAGGACTTAAACCTAATTGGTTATTTAAGTTTACAATTGATGGATTCTCCCTTAAGGAAAACGAGCAAGAGTTAAATTGGAAGGCTGATTTTCCAGAATGCGTTCGAAATACGTTTTCTTTAATCCAATAATTTCCTCTATTGGCCCTTACGGCATAGCCAGTACCTTGCACTACCAATAGTGGGTTTTTTAAAATTCGTACAAACGAATTATTCAGATCGAATAACTTCCCTTCAACTGAAATACTTGGGTTGTCATATATCAGACTAAATGTTTGACTGTTATTAAACTCAAACCCATTACTTTGATCAATAGTGGAGTTTTCCATGTATAAATGCCCTCTATTCACTCTGCAAGCAAGATCTTTGCCTGCTTGACTTGCACCCGTATGAGAGAAATCACAATCATTAACAATAGCATTTCCATTTCTAAATACTTCAATGCCAACATCAGAAATATCAGAAAAGGTACAGGAGGTTATTGCTAATTGGACAGATCCATTATTAAACGGAAAACCACTATTTAATACGATTCCTTTTTCCAAAGATTTAAACGTTGCACCTTCTGAATTTGAGCCTAAGAAAGTAAAAAAAGAAGTTAATGGGCTTGCAATAGCGCTGTACCCAATACGAGAATCTTGGAAAACACATCCAATGTAATTATCAACAACTGGATTAGAACCACGATTGAGGATGCAAATATCATTGTTTTGCAAAATTGAGTTTTTAATATTTAAATTAGAACCAGATTTTGCTTCTATTCCGATTTCTGCTTTTTCTATGATCGGATATTGTGTTGTACTATTTCCACCAATTGTTAAAATTCCTCCAGAGTTTATTTCTACTCCTGCCCAATTTCGATTGTCACAGAGTGATGTCAAAATCGTATGATTTCCTATTATCACTTCACCTCCAGATTCGACTATTAATTTTTTACCTTCTGCAAAACAAATAGATTTTAATGACAAATTGCTAGGAGTGTTTATTGTTAATTTTGCCCCATTTTGCACTATTAAATCTCCTTGATACCCAATTGGTGGAGAGATTGTAATATCACTTAATATAAATTCATCAGCATCAACAATTGGCATGTTAACATGTTGATCAATGAACCCAAATAAGGCACGAACGTTTGTGTAAACACTTGGATTATCGGAGATGGGCATACATCCAGTGAAATCAACACCCAAAAGTATTTTTTCATTATTAATATCAACTATCAATCCGCTTCCACTGTCTCTTGAACCTGCTGCTTTACCAGAATTTTCTTCATAAACAACGATATGATTATCTGTCAGAGTTATATTACAATTATTAATATCAAGAGTAATTTGAGCATCATCGTTAGAAATTAAAGGGATATCAATACCTCTTAAATGATTTGTAGGACTTTCCATTTCAGATGCACCCCAGCCTTGAATGAACGCTTGAGTTCCAGGAGCAATATCCGCTTCTGATACAGTTGCTGGGGTGGCATAATTTATTGCTACAACTGTTGAACCATTTAAGTTTAATGGCTCACATAACCTTATTAATGTAATATCATATTCATCACGCACATAATCTGGATGATTTATTACCTCCGCAACCTCTCTTTCTTGTGCATTGGATAAATCATCAAGTTCAGTAGCTCCTGCCACTATTGTAGTAATCTTACCTGTAGCCTCAGGATTGCCAAAGCAATGAGCTGCTGAAACTATCCAATACTCGTCTATTATTGTTCCTGCACATTCATAAGAACCATCAATCCAAATCATCACGGAGTAGGGTGCGTCGGAAATATTTATTTCATTTCCACCAAATATTTCAGGATGGGAGTTTGCCAAAGAAAATAAAGGAGAAAAAATAAGAAGGCAAAAGCTAAAGAAGTTTTTTATAAGATATAGTTTCTCTAAACTTATTGATTAAAATTAGCAAAACCAATACCCTAACAGCGGTGATTTACAAATGACAAAACTTATGATATGTTAACCTATTAAATTCCCTATATGATTAATTTCTGAACTGTTGATTCGATATTAATCTCTTCTTTTGACGAAATAAATGCCAAATTTATTATTTGAGACACATTTCAACTGAGATTAGTAGAAAAAATCACCCTTGTATTTTATGGTATTACTAGAATTCATCAACAATTCACTTACAAATTGTCAGAGTAATCTCTCATCAGCAAAAGAGAAGTAGCCAAATTTGGTAATGATCAGGTGATCGAGAATTGGGAGATCAAGGAGCTTCCCCGCTTCAGAAAGTTTTTTAGTTAGCTTCAAATCTTGCTCACTCGGCTTAAGGTTTCCTGAAGGGTGATTGTGAGCTAAGATAATTGAACAGGCTTTGGAAAGCAGTGCCGAAGAAAAAACCACTTTAGGGTCAACGACCGTGGAAGAAAAACCACCTTTTGAAACATTTAATATCTATGGTTTCGCCAAGGATGAAGAAGAAGAGTCTGTTGGTTTTATTGCAAAAGTGAATGAAGCTTTCCAAGACTTTGAGATCATGCATATTGATGATTCTTCTGAATTCAGAAATGAATGTAATGATTTGATTTTCAGAGAAGATAGTTTGATTACTTATGTG
>JAHDGD010000040.1 GCA_020627825.1 Saprospiraceae bacterium | reverse complement strand
TCGTTGTTGTAACTCCATCTTTTACAGAAACAGATTGATCTACATCACCGCCGTGGTATCCATAGGCTCCTATCTTATAGAGGGCGATTCTAGAGAGTTCAGGTCTACAGGTGGGTTCTCCATTACATTCAGTGGGTGGTCCAAAGGGAAGTGGTTCGTCATAACCGCACCCTATACAATCATATAGTTGTCCGATGGTCATTTGAATTTGAAATTGGCCAGGGTTAATCTCAGTTATAACTGGATACTTATTATTATTAAGCCCTAAGATACCGATCCCTAGACCCCAAGTATCATTATGAGCAACAGGGTCGTTGTAGGTATTTACAGTAGATGCTGTATTGGTATGTTGTTTTGACATTGAACCTATAGAGGGATTGGTACTATATTGTTTACCTACAAAGTTACCTCCAGACATTTGAATTTCATACATTCCTGTGAAGATACCATCGTCTGCACTTGCATTGTACTCATAGGTTTTTTCCACATTATTTCCTGGGTTTGTTGGATCGACAATGATTTCTTTTACTTTGGTATAGGCTACGTGTTGCTTATCTGCATTGACGGCTTGTGACATTCTGTGTAGAACATTGTATGGGAGGCTTTGTGGATGTTCAAATATCTCACTAGTTACATATTCCATAATCGGTCGAGTAAGAGCAACAGCATCTAGATATTCATACTGTTTTCTATTAGCCAATACACCAGTTTCGGAGTAACTTTCAATCTCTTTTATTCGCATTCCTGAACGGGGTTTAGCACTGCCATTTTCAAAAACCTCTGCCTGTTCATACTCAAATGTTGTGTAGCCTCCTGTAGGATATGTTATTTTATTTAGGGTACCGTTTTGCATTTTACTAAAAACTGCACTACGATTTGCTCCATCATTAGTCCAGCCAGGAAAAATCGCTCCAATAGAAAAATCCGATTGTGGATAATACGTTCCGCCACTTTTAGGATATAAAACTGTATTGCCATTTTTGCCATTGTAATACCCCAAATAATCTTGTGCTTTAGAACTTAGTCTAGGTAAGCTAGTAGGGTTGATATATTCAAAGTTATAGTCATTGACTTGCTGGCCATTTGCATCTTTAATATCTATGCCGTCTAATTTTAGGCGAAGATCTCCTTTATTTGCTACAGATATTGCCGTTCCCGAACCATTTTTAAAGTATGAGTAATTTAGATCGTATTGTTTCATCAACTCAGTTCCAGTAGTGAGATTACCATTAGAATAAATTGCTAATGAAGTCATTGCAACATCGGGACCATTATTAAAGGTATTGGTATTTGTGGCATCTACAATAACTTTACCATTATGGAATATTTTACTCAGAGCTTTACGGTTATAAAATGTGGTGGTCGTATTTTGACCAATCCAATTTGTAGTGGAATCATCTGGGTCATCGCGAAGTATAGTAACTGCTTCTGTTGTTCCCGTATATACAGCAGTATCTCTATGATTTACAACAGCTTCGTATTCAAAGGTGTAAGTGTCTTTTCCGGTGGCTGAAATTATTTCGCTAAGATACCAAGCAGAAATATATTTAGTTCTGTAGACATCATACCATTCTTGACCTGTATCATCTTCCGTTTGCGTACGCTCGACCGCGATAAACGTATATTTAGTTCCATTTTCATTAGTTACTGTAAATGAATTTATACCACCACTATTCGTATTCCCTACTGAGCTTGATGTGATTTTTATATTGGGATTATTAAGTGGTATTGGTGTTTTCGTAAGTACATCTAAAACAAAAGTTTCTTGTAGTCCTGCAACACTAATACTATATAAATCAGGCTGTGCTTCGTATACTCTATAATGCATTTTTTCGAGAAATTCGAGATAAGCTTTTGCAGAGGCATATGAAGAATAGATTTTTGATCCCCCACTATTAGTACCAAAACGGTACTCATCTTTAGAATATTCTACTATATCATTTAAAACAGTCCCTTCATACCATGATTTGTATGGGTATCCTAGAATATATTCATAATCATCAGGTCTGTTATTTACCATCCTTGTTATTCTGCCTCCTGCATTCAAGTTCCACCCTAAACCCACTGTAGTTGGAGTTTGTGATACCTTGACCCCACTAGCGTCGTAGCTTAAAGATATGGGTAAATCTAATTCTCTACCTTTATGTGTGTAAATAGGGACGCTAATTCCAGGTGTGCCAGCATATAAATTAACGGGGACTTCACCATATCTGCCAAAGGCAGCGGCTTCTGGAGATTGAGGAATATTAGCTCTACTTGCAATCTCCTTTTGAAAATTAATCCCTCCGCCTGGTTGAGCGAAAAGAATTGTGGCATTACAGAGTAAGAATACTACTCCAACTAGTTTACTAATGTTCATAAGTGATGGTTTAATGTTCTAAAAGTATCAATCTAAAACCTAGCAAATTAATACAAATGAGTAGGATAGTCATTTGAGTTAGTGAAACTAACCATTGTACTTTCAGCATTCACTCACAAAAGAACAGAAAAAACGTTAAAAAAGAGACTATTCAATTTTAACAAATTGTAAATCAACATTGAATTTCGATTAATTATTTGCAGATCAAATACTTATGGTTAGGTTAAACATTTGTTAAAGGGCAAATGACTGATTGTCAAGGGGCATTTAACTATTTATGCTATGCATTTATAAAATTCTAACTAAGCGAAAGCTTTTGAAAATAATAAGTCACTATTTTTAAGAGCAAATACCATAAGCTATGAATTTAGATACTGACACTCCCTATTTTGTAAACGATGTAGATGTCGTGCTACGCCTTGCTCCGAAAGAAACAACTACAAAAAATGCTGCCAATCACCTTATCCTAGGGGATTATGTGGGGTATTTAGGAGAAGAAAATGGTGATTGGATCAAAGTACGTAGTCGAGGCAAAACTGGTTGGCTCAAGAAAGGCTGGATTACAGATCAGCGAATGTTAGAGATTAATTTTGTAGACATAGGTCAAGGAGATGGGTGTCATATTGTGACACCCGACGATGAAATTATATTAATAGATGCAGGCGAAGGAAAAGGATTTGATGGGAATAGCGGGGACAATATGTCTCGTTTTTTAAATTGGCGGTATAACCTACGCTACCGTAAAGTGGTAGGAGTGGATGGGGTCACTGAAACTACTGATGGAGTTAAACCTCCTAAAGAGATTGATTACGCCATTATTTCACATCCCGATTTAGATCATTACTATGGTTTTCACTCTATTTTTAGCAACCCTAAGTTTTCTATAAAAAAGATTTGTCATAATGGCATTGTTGAAAGAGCGTTGCAGGGAGCGGATGCAAAAAAATGGATGTATGATTTAGGGAGGAAGGTGCCAACTACAACACGACAAAAAGTGTATCATCTTTGGGATACCGTACTTACTAATGAAGAGATGCATACTTTATTAGATAAGCAAAGTGGTTCAAGGAAATATTATCTTAAAACCTTGCTTGCAGCACGAGAGAACAATCCAAATATTACTTTTGAATTTTTAGATATTTCCAAAGAATGCCTAGATCATTTCAAAGAGAGTAATGACCTACAACTCAAAATTCTGGCTCCGATTACTGAAAAAGTAACCTTTCAAGGAGAAGAACGAGAGTGTCTTATAAAGCTTGGTAATGAGGGAGAAACTAAAAATGGTCATTCCATTGTGTTTAAAATGACCTATGGAAACCTCAATGTTCTTTTAGGTGGAGATTTAAATACAAAGTCCCAAGATTATATTGCTCAATATTATACCGGAGATTCTACTAAAATGAGTGATTTGGAGGAGGTTATTTATACTTTAGAACAGGAATTAGCCTCTACAAATAGTGACTCACTAACCGTAGAAAAAAGAAGAGAATTAAAACAAGATTTAGCCATACATAAAGAACATTTGGATTTGATTATTTCAAAGACCAAAAAGGTGTTTCAATGCGATATCGCTAAAGCCTGTCATCACGGGGCCAGTGATGTACTAGATTCTTTTTTAAAAGCCATACATCCCATTGCCACCATCATATCAAGCGGTGATAATGAATCACACTCACATCCTAGACCTGATGCTCTTGGCGCTTTTGGTAGAAATAGTAGAGGCAAACGGCCACTATTGTTTAGTACGGAACTTGCAAGAAGCACACAAGAATTTTCTTATCCAATAAAATTTTATGCGCTTTTAAAGAAACTGGAAGAACGAATGAATGCATCTACCACAAAAAAGGAAAGAGACCATTATGAACTTAGAATGAATAGACTGCGAGATAGTAATGTAGCTAAATATGGCATGATCACCGTTCGCACAGATGGCAAGGATACTGTGATTATTGCTCAGAAATTAGAAAAAAAGCGTAGTGAAGGTCAAAAATGGGATATTTATAAACTCGTTTGGAATGATAAACTCGATGAATATGAATATCAACCAAAAGAGCATTAATTTCACCACTCCTTCCCAATAACAATAAATCGAGCAACAATGTTGCGATGCACGGTTATCCAAACAATCACATCACCTACTTCGCCAAAACCAATTTTAGAGATCAAAGAGATAGTTTTGGCATCCTACAAAAAGACCGTTTGCATCATTTTTACGTCTTAGGAAAAACAGGAACTGGAAAGACCAACCTCTTACAAACCAAAATCCAACAAGACATTTCCCAAGGGCGGGGCGTGTGCTTGATCGATATTCACGGAGATTTCGTGCAAAAGATCAAAGAATCCGTTCCTTTCCAGCGAAAAGAAGATGTCATTTACCTAAACGCTACAGATATCCACTTACAACTTGGCTACAACCCGCTTCGCAAAGTGTCGTATGAAAAACGTCCGTTAGTCACCTCTAACATATTAGAGATTTTTCAGCATTTATGGGGTAGTCAAAGTTGGGGAATCAAACTCTCACATATTCTTAGAAATGTTCTACTTACCTTATTGGATCAAGATCGCGCTAGTTTCACTGATATCCTAAAGCTATTACAAGATGAGCCTTTTCGCGAAAGCTGTCTCCCTAATATCCGAAACGAAGAAGTGCAACGTTTCTGGCAAAAGGAATTTAAGAAATACACTAAAAACGATCTAGTTCCCATCTACAATAAGCTAGGCGGTATTTTATCGTATCCGTCGGTCAAGCGATTACTCGTTACTAATGAGCAACAAATCTCACTACGCAACATTATGGACTCCCAAAAGATACTCCTTGTGAATATTTCTAAAGGAAGTTTGGGAAACGATGCTTCGTACATATTAGGGTCTTTGCTTTTGACCTCACTAGCTTCTGCGGCTTTTTCGCGTATTGATCTTAAGGAGGAAGAGCGTATTCCTTTTTATTGCTACCTCGATGAGTTTCAAAACTACACCACCTACTCACTAGTAGAAATGCTTTCTGAACTCCGTAAGTTTCGGTTGGGACTCATTATGGCACATCAGTATATGGCTCAGCTAGATACTAAAATTAGAGATGCGGTTTTAGGGAATGTGGGCAGTATTGTTTGCTTTCGATTAGGTCAGGCAGACGCTCGTTTTATGGAAAAGGAATTTGCTCCAGAATTTACTACCTACGATTTTGTGAACCTTGCTAATTACGACATCTATCTCAAACTAATGATTCACGGGATGCCCTCTAAAGCCTTTTCTGCTACTACAATATTACCTCGCTAGATTTTCCACATAGCTACATATTGCCACTCCTTTTTTCATCCCCTATTCAAGGCTCATACTGCAAGGGAACTATGAACCTTAAATTTAATACACGATGAAACAAGACCAACAAAAACGAGCAAAAGCTACCCAATGTCACGAAGTAACCATTCATTATAAACGCCCGTTATTCGATAACCAAAAACGGATTAGCTCTTCTGAAACGGCGGTGGCCATCCTAAGAGAATTTATAGGTAATCACAGCTTGGACTACAAAGAATTCTTTTGGGTACTGCTCCTATCTAATGCCAATCAAGTACTAGGGATTAGTACCATAGGGGTAGGTTCTACACGCGCCGTCGGTGTGAATATTCGAGAGATCTTACAACTTGCCTTACTCTCTAATGCGACGGGGGTGGTTGTAGCTCACAATCATACGGGAGGCACATTAACGCCTTCTGATGCAGATAAAGAATGTACCCGAAAAATCAAAGGAGCTCTAGGTCTTGTAGATATTAATTTACTCGATCATTTGATCCTCACTACAGAGGGCTATTATTCTTTTTCTGACGATCAGGAATTGTAGCCATCCAATTTTTATGCCCAAAACCCCTATTTCCTATTACGGAGGCAAACAGAATATGCTCAAACATATTTTGCCAAATATCCCCAAACATCAGATCTATACCGAAGCCTTTTTTGGTGGCGGAGCGGTCTATTTTGCCAAAGAACCTTCCGTCTCAGAAGTGATTAATGACAGCAATGCGATGGTCATTAATTTCTATAAGATAGTACAAACTGATTTTCTTTCGCTTAAAGCGAAAATAGAAGCCACCTTGTTTTCTAGGGCTACCTACACCGTTGCTACCACCATATACCGAATGCCGCATCTGTTTACGGAACTACAACAGGCTTGGGCATTCTATGTGGCAACGAATATGGGATTCAGTTCTAAAATAGGAAGTTGGGGGTTTGATAAATATGGGAAGCGTACTAAATCATTTCTCAACCGTAAACTCAATTTTGATCCATCCATTTGTGATCGATTAGAGCATACGCAGATTGAATGTTCCGATGCGCTTAGAGTTATCAAAACCTACGATTGTGAAGATGCTTTTCACTATATCGATCCGCCATATATCGACACCCATATGGGACACTATGAAGGCTATAGTAAAGAAGAGTATAAAGCACTTTTAGATATGCTTTCCAGAATCAAAGGGAAATTTCTGTTAAGTGGTTTTCCTAATGCGTTTTTGGATCGCTATATCCAGGAGAATAACTGGCACATCATCTCTTTTGAAAAGCCGAAGACCGCTGCCAAAGCTACTCTTGGAAAACCAAGAACCGCTCGAAAGACAGAAGTCTTAGTAGCGAACTACTCATTGCAATAAATACTAATTAAAAACACAATTACATATGAAACGAGTTATTGAAAAAACCGTAAACCTCGAGCTTGACGGAGTCAACGGAAATGCCTTTATGATTATGGGCGTATTCCAACGACAAGCCAAAAAAGAAGGATGGAGTCAACAAGAGATTGACACGGTCCTCACCGAAGCAAAAAGTGGTGATTATGACCATTTACTGCAAACCATTATGCTGCATTGTGAATCCAAAGACGAAAATAATGACCACTAGAGACACGAAGCGACTGCTCATCTTTCTTGAAGAGCTCGAACTATTTTTAGAAAACCAAAAAGGAACCATTCAACTACCGTATTTGCTATCACATTACACGGATAGTGAATTGCGAGAGATGATCCACTGGTTTCATAAAGAAACTTGGAGTAAAAATGCCTTGGGCTTTATAGAACGAGAAGAACTTGAAAAATTAATCACAACCGATTATCAGGTGCTTCTCTGGACCATCGCTCAGTTGGAAAAACAAACTTTTGTTCCTATTGATTATAGTCAGCAAGAGGTCGATACGTTTTTTAGAGACACCTATAATGAAATTCATTACCTAGCTTCTAAAGACGTAACTACCTGGAATAGCTACGATAGATCCAATTATCACAGTCTGAGAACGAAAGCGGGTAAAATCTACAAAGCTTTTATAGTGGTTCCTGCTTCCAAAAGACGTACGAATCAACTAGCTCGATTAGAACCGAAAGACTTTTTTGATACCCGAGAAGAGGCTGCCAAAGCCATACAAGAATTAACCAAAGAAAAAGCCACTACTGTTAATGACTACATCATAAATAGTGTATGGCTTAGACGGTAAACAATTACATATTCACATTTAAAACTTAGAAAAAATGAATGCAACTATTGTCGATGTTCTTATTGAGAACATCAAAACAGATCAAGACTTGCTCCAACAAACAGAGCAAAAAATTGAAGAGGCTAAGGAAGCCAAACGTGATGTGGTAGATCGATTAAAAGATTATCGCAAGGATATTAGTGTACTTCTCAAGTACGCCGATAAGAAGCAACAGGAGAAGATTAGTGAATTAGGTTTTGACTTTTCTGAATCTGAACGAGGACTAAACGCTGTGGCGCAACTCGCCTTAGAATTGGTGATGAAAGCCAAAGGAAACCAACTCTCTAATGGTGCTTTATACGATGCGTATAAAAAGACCTTTAAGAATGAGGGAGATGCTTTTAGCTATACGGAATTCAATATCAAATGTCGTAGTCTGTTTAATACCCAACGTCTATTGAGAAAGAAAGGGAAAGACCCTAAAAACTCAAGAGAAGATATCATTTCTTTAAACGGAAGAGTGATTGAAAAGACGGAAGCTAAAAAAGAAACAAATGAAACGGTTTCAAAATAAGCAAAAGGCAATTGATCTTGCAATATGGCAGAATCTCAATCATCGTTATGACGACAATTATGGGGTGATACAAAGTAAGACGAACGAAGATTATATGGTTCTTCCAAAGGATCATCCTATGGTTTGGGCTAATCAATTTATTCAATTGACTCCTGACTATGCTGATATGACTTATGATCATATTCAAGAAATTGCCTCGGATCGTGATCCATTGGCGCATTGGGAAGAAATTAGAGGAATGTTCTCTACTGTTCACGGAGAGACGCTTCGATTTCTGCTTTTCACGAAAGTGCCCTTAGACAAATTCATACGTCATACCCTTGCTTCAAGAGGGTATGATGAAAACTTCAAGTGGGTAGGTTTTGATAGCGCCGAAGCTGTATGGCTCAAATAAGCAGCACAACAATTACATCCTTAAAATGCCATTATTGCAATGGCATTTTTTCTATCCAAATCTTAGTTCTCTATTACCAATTATGCAAAAACCTGCTACAATTACATCGCTAGACAAGAATACAAAACCTAAAGTTTTTACACTTGAATTTAATGAGGGGCAACCTGTGTTCTTGTCTAGCAACAAAACATCGGTCGGTTGTCCCTCATTGCATTTAACTGTAGAAGAGATCCAACAGCGACTGATGAGTGCCGGCTATTCTTCTGAAATGATCCAAGAGTTATCAGGATATCTCAGAGGAATCGTCCGACATACAATTACAAAAAATTTAAACCAACAACTCCCTTATGACTAAAACACCCAAGGGAATTGCTTTGATTTATGTGCGCGTATCGAGTACTAAACAAGACCCACGAAGTCAGATTGTACGCTGTAAGGAATATTGTGAGCAACAAGGATATTTGGTAGAAGCTGTTTTTCAAGATCGCTATACAGGAGGAGGAGATTTTAGAGAACGCCCTGCGATGAAGGAGATGCTGTCTTATGTTCGCAAGAAAACCAACTATTACAAAAGCTATACAGTCGTATTTGATGATCTCAAACGTTTTGCGAGAGATACCAAATTTCATATTGATTTAAGAACGACCTTTAATGCCTATGGTCTCCAGCCAAAGTGTTTGAATTATAACTTTGACGACACCCCAGAAGGTCGTTTTATGGAGACGATTCACGCTGCTCAAAACGAACTAGAACGGCATCAGAATAGACGACAGGTGATCCAAAAGCAACGTGCTCGATTAATAGCAGGCTATAATGCTTTTCCTGCACCATTGGGATATAAAAAGGTAAAAGATAGCCTCCACGGTACTATAGATATACCGAACGAATATGCTACATACATTAAAAAGGCACTGGAGCGTTATGCCAATGGAGAATACAACAGACGTATTGATATAGTGCGATACCTCCAGAAAAAGGGTCTGTTTGGGAAGCAAGCTGCAAAGAAGTATTTAGAAACGCTAACCAATATATGCCGTAATGTCTTTTATGCAGGCTATATCGCATATAAACCCTGGGATGTGGAGCAAACTAAAGGACATCACGAGGCGATCATAAGCTTAAGGACATACCAGAGAATTCAAGATCGCCTTGATGGTGTAGCAACTACACGAACTCCTAAACGAACGCTACATCCCGATTATCCCCTAAGAGGTCGCATTAATTGTTATTACTGTAAAAAGCCTTTAACAGGGGCAAAGAGTAAAGGAAACGGTGGTATTTATAAAAAGTATTACTGTAGCAACCCGAGCTGTGATTTGCGCGATATGCGACAAAAAAAATCAGTATGCACCCAAACCCTACATTCACAGTTTAAAGCCCTTGTGAGCTCATTTCAGCCCTCTGAGGAGCTATACCTACTTACTTTATCTCTGTTAACTGAAGAATGGAATAAGGAAACTTCTAATCAACAAGAGTATCTCCAAAAACAGCAAAAGGAAAAGGAAAAAATCACCCAAGAAATCGATCGACTGATTACTATTGTAACTGATCCTAGTTTGAGCGAGTCCTTAAGAACACGCTTTCAAGAGCACATCGAAAAACTTGATGCCCAATCACAGGGAATAGCACAATTATTGTCAACAACCATAGAGATAGACCAAACGTTTCGAACCACGGTAGTGGAATGTTTGGAAACACTAAAAAACCCTTATAAACTTTGGGAATCTGCCAGTTTGGAAGACAAGCAACAGGTGTTTTATTTCCTATTTGACGCCAATTTAGAATACGAACCTATTCAGGGTTTTCGAACCATAGAAAAGTCGGTAATTATAAGGCTATTTGAGCAATTTGAGGGTGCTCGGTCCCTTGATGTCCACATAGACCCTAAAATTTCGAACCAATTAAAGCACTATTTTCTCAGCTGGAAACAGCAAATCAAAGCGATTTCATAAACTAAAAGACTGGGGAATCATTTCCAGTTTTTTAATGTCCTTTACTCATCATTATACTTCCCCTCTAACATATGCATCCTTATAAACGAACCACTCAAACCCCAAACAAATTATTTGATCATTTACTTAAAGAACTTACCGAGACGGAACTTAAAGTTTTACTCACCATTATTCGTAAGACGGTAGGACAACGTCACCCTTATAACCATAACCAACGGATACAAAGAGCGTGGTTGTCGCAGCGATTGTTTTGTCTTTGTACCGGCAAATCTGGAAGAGCAGTTTCTACGGCAATTGATACGCTTTCGCGAAAGCGCTACATAAAGATAACTGATGAAGACCATAATGTCCTTGATACTAAATCAAAAAGGCGAGGCGCTTCTCGTCTGTATTATGAAAGTAATTTCTTTGAGCAGGAGCCTGCTCCTGCCTCTTGTGAACTTACGTATCATAATGCTGTGAAAAAAGGTCACACTATTAAACTAAACGAGACAAAAAAATCTTGTTACAATAGTTCACAGTGCATACAAAGACTTTCTGACTCACAACGATTTCAACAAATTCAGCAAAGACTTCGCACCAAAAAATTATAAACCGTTTACACATCCACAATTTATCCACTGAGGGTTAGGCGAGAGCGAAAAAATATGTAGTGAATTACATAAAAATGCTCCCTTGTTACTTCCCCTTAGAGAGTTGTAGGATGCAAAAAGGCAATGCGTAACCACATTGCCCTTTCACATTATGAACAAATCCATACATCAAGCTTGTAAACAAGCACGCAAGGATCATCATTTGCTTCTGAATGACCTTGCGTATATCTTAAACATTGACCAGGGGAATCTGTCCAGCTTTGAAGCGGGTAGGTCACCACACTCCAAAGCCTTAGCAGGCTATCAAATTCTATTTAATTTGTCAATACAAACGACAATTGGGCAAGTCTTTCAGTCAGGACACAAGCCGTGGATAGATCGTTGTTTTCGGCTGGTAGAAAAAATAGATGAATATGCTCCCAATACACCGAAGAATAGAAAACGGATAGAAGGGCTTGATACGGTTATTACGAATCTAATGGAACTTCAAAATGGCTAAGCTTAGAAATGCGCAAACAGTCCTAGCACTGTACCCCAATCGTTTTGGCATCTCCTATGCACTATTTGATAATCCAGAGGACTTGGTAGAAGTGGGTAACGGCTACATACGTCCAACCTGCAATAAAAAAGCTCTAGAACGCGCTAAGAAATATCTTGATTATTATAGACCAAGCATTGTTATCACTAGAAAACTAAATGATCTCAAAGGCAGTAGTCGCAGCAAACGCATCGAATCGCTCATTGAAAAAATTTGCAAAGCCGCAGGCAAGAAAAATTTAAGAGTATACCAATACTCTCGAACAGAAATAATGAATGTTTTTAACCAGTTTCAAGCGAAGACAAAATATCAGATTATGAAGAGCATTCTCAACTGGTATGACCAACTCGAACAATATGAAATTCCAAAACGTAAAGAATGGATGAGCGATAAACCCAATACAGGGATTTTTGATGCTGTGAGCTTAGCGATGACGCATTATTTTTTGAAGTGAGGTTATAATCGTGAGCTAATATTAACTGTTATTCAAAGCAAGTGGTTTCAGTAGATCTGTATTTATTATTCTCAAGTATATAGATGAATCTAGGTGTGAGTTGTAGAAAATTAGTGTCTAAAACAAACAAGCCAGTATATTCAATAAAGATACAATTATTGTGACCAGCTTCAATAGGTCAGTAAAAGCATCTCAAATATGCATTTTAAGAAGTAAGCCTCCAACTATTTTATGACCTTAATTTATTTAAAAAATAATATTGCGGAAATCCGTAAGTATCTACTCTGAAAATTAAGTAATTTACGCTTAAGAAAAATGAATAAATTTTGAAATTACAAAACAACATCACTTCTGAAATAAATAATTTTATAACAATAATTTCAGGGGAGCAAACCATATACAAATTTGATATAGATTGTAGCAAAATGCCTTCTTATGAAGATTTTGATTTTTGGACTAGAAAAGAAACTTTCTTTTCAAATTTATTTATAGAGTTAGATAAATTAACTAACCCATGTATTTATTGGTTTGAATTGGATGATGATTCATTTTCTCAAGAAATTAAAGAGCGAACTGATTCTTTTAGAAAAGATAAGAGTATTCACAAAAGAACGATTCCTGCAAAAAACAAAAACTTGCTTAGCAAATATCTTTATGTAGGAATTCGCAAAGGTGGTGTTAGAAAGAAAGATGGTTTATCGAACATTGCAAGTAGAGTCTTTCATCATTTAGGCTATTATTCCGTTGGTTCAACTCAAGGTTTACAGCTTGCTTATTGGTCTAAATACAAGTTAAAATTATCAGTTATCGAATTACCAAAGGAAGCAGAGACTTATTTAAATATCATAGAAAAATTTTACGCAATTAAATTCAAACCTTTATTGGGCAAACATTAGAAAGAAAACAACTTATTGAATAATTGAAAATACTGACATAGAAGCAATTACAGACATTGTGTCATACACTTAGATAACAATTACAATAATTTAACCTTTAAAATACTTTGGTTGACTTCTTGATGTAAATGTTAAAGGAAACTAAAACAGCATCCGAATGTCAGACCAAAAAAGACTAAAAATATTGTCAATTGATGGAGGTGGAATTAAAGGAATTTTTCCCGCGAAATTTCTTGCTTTGATTGAAGAAGAAATAGGTGAAGGACAGATCCATAAATATTTTGATATCATTAGTGGAACATCAACTGGCGGGATTATAGCATTAGCTTTATCGCTAGGCATTCCTGCAAAAAGGATATTAGAATTATATAAGGACAATGCTAATGTGATTTTTAGGAAAAAGAGATATAACATTTTTAAACATTCTTTTTACAGCAATAAACCATTAGAAAAATTACTTAAAGAAATATTCAAAGAATTTCACTCAGACGATGAAGACCCAAGAATATTAGATGCAAAAACTAAGCTTTTGATTCCTATTTATAGCTTAATGGATGGATCTACACAAGTTCTTAAAACACCACACACATCAGATTTAATTTTAGACAAACACATACCTATGTATATGGCAGCTATGGCAACGGCTGCTGCCCCAACGTTTTTTAATTCCTATTCAAATAGTTTTAAGAAAATAGATTCTTCGACAATTGAAAATTTCACAAATAAAGTAGACGGAGGGGTTTATGCTAATAATCCAAGTATGATTGCTCTTGTAGAAGCCCAGACTAGGTTGGAGAAAGAGCTTTCAGATATAGATTTATTATCACTGGGCACTGGTCAGAAAGTATTTTATAACGCTAAAAAGAAAAAAGAATGGCAAGTATCTTATTGGATTTGGAAAAAAAGAATTATTGAATTGTTTATGCAAAGTCAATCTCAAATAGTTCACAATTCCATCTCAGTTTTAAACAATTTTAATACTGACTTTAATTACAAAAGAATAGACCTTCAATATGACGATGACTTTAAAGTCGCTATGGATGAAAAAGACACTACTAAACTTGAAATTTTAGCAGAGAAAGCTACAAGAGAATATCAAAATAAATGTAAAGATGTATTGGATACCTATTTTAGCAATAAGTAGTTACCTATTACTTAAAGACAATAAGAAAAAGAAAACCAAAAAAAAGAAATACAGAATGGCTAACTGCAATAAATTATTCAAAAATTACAACAGTAATTTAACTATTTCATCAAAAAAGAAAGATCGTTTAAAAGAATCAAAGGGAGTATTAAGGGATCGTATACGGAAGTATTTTAAGGATAATCACTCAGAATACGTGCCTGAATTTTATATACAAGGGAGTTATAAAATGAAAACAACAATTGTTACTAAAGATGATGATTGTGATTTAGATGATGGGGTATATTTTAAAAGAGATGTTGGCGTTACTGGGACTACACTTCAAAAATGGATTAAAGATGCTGTTACAGGAGCTACAACAACTGATCCGCAACATAGAAAAAGATGTGTTCGTGTAATTTATGCAGCAGACTATCATATTGATTTCCCTGTTTACTATTTCCAAGATGATTGGGATCATCCTCGATTAGCAGTCAAAGATGAGGAACTGCAAGAGAGCGACCCTAAAGAAGTTGTTGATTGGTTTGCTGCTGCAAAAGACAAGAATGGGCAATTAGTAAGGCTAGTAAAGTATCTTAAGGGATGGGGAGATTACAAGAGAAATAAAATGCCTAGCGGTTTAGCAATGTGTGTATTAGCTGAAGAAAATATAAAATATAATGATCGTGATGATGTTTGCATAAAAGAAACCTTAGAAGCTATAAAAGAAAGTTTAAATAACCGTTTTGAATGCATAGTACCTGGAACACCATTTGATGATTTATTCTCAGATTACGATGATACTAGAAAAAACAACTTTCTTTCTAACTTAGATAGTTTTATTGAAGATGCAACTAAAGCTATTGAAGATGAGTCCAACCAAATGACAGCAAGTAAATTATGGAGGAAACACTTTGGTGACAAATTCCCATTAGGTGCTGATGAAGATACAGATGCTAAAGAAAGAGCGTTAAAAGCGCAATCTGCTAGCATTTTATCAGGTAATGCTCATACAACAAGAGAAGGAGTTATTAGTGATTTTGGAAGTGTAAAAAACAAACCTCATACTAATTACGGTGGGAAGTAAATATCATAAAAATAGAAACCACAAATCCTTGAAAGCAATGCTTATTAGAAAATCAATTTTAATAAGAGAGAAGAAACTACTTTCAACACATTATGATTTTTTGGATTCTAATATCAAAAAAAATGTCCTAATTGTAAAGGGGTTTTGCAAGCCTACGGTACAATCACCTCAATATAAATACACCTTGACATATGATGCCATAAATCCACCCAAAGTGTTAATTGACGAACCAGAAATTGAGTATAATGACGAAATACATATGTATCCGAGAGATAATTCCCTCTGCCTTTATCACTCAAAGACAGATAATTTAATTTGGGACTCAAAAAATCATCATATTTTTGACACAATAATTCCCTGGACCCAAGAATGGTTTACTTATTATGAACTTTATAACATAACAGGGAATTGGGAACATCCTCATATTGACCATAGGATCAATAAATTAAGAGAATGAATGAATTGTATATCAATGATTGAAGTCTCGTAAAAACTCCCACGCAATCATTTTTAAAATTTCATAAAATTAAATGACTAGATATATTCAAGGCTTTTCATAAAACCAATGGTGTGTTCATAATAACTAAAGTTCTTAGTTGTTGAAACAATTTCATAAAGTTCTTCTCCAATAGATGAAAGCCTGACGATTTCAATTTCAACGGCATTTTGATCGGTTTTTAAAACATGATGTTTGTCAAAATACTGTACAGGTATTTCATTATCCTTTTCAAGAATCATATAGGTTGTATGTACAAGGCCTAAATCTTCGAGATGTTGTAGCATATGACTATCAAAACCCCAAGTAGCATCTGAATATTTGCCCTCATTATTTGAGTTTTTAAATAGCACCTTGTCTGAGCGTGTATCGCCTGGGTAGGTTGTCCAAAGACAATTGCATAGCAAATTAAAAATCGCTGCTTCTTCACTTTCCAACAACTTTAAAGCGTGTAAGGTTCTTCTTGAAAAACTTCCGGGAACATCTACCTCATTAGCTAGTATTTTAGCCCATAGATATTGCATTGTTTCATTGGAACAATCTTGACTGATATTAAAAAACTCAGACATCCAGTCTTGATCAACTATAGTTTCGCTTGAGTTTTCAAAGTTTTGTGCAAACTGAGTAGCCTTGACAATAATACTTTCGCTATTAGTCTGCCGAATTTCTTCAGTCCGAATCATTCTTTTAAAGGCTCTATTTTTAGCATATTCTTGAAGTACTTTCGGAATGTTTGAAAACTCTTCCTGTTCTCCCAATATATCTCCAAATCGAAAGGCAATCGACTCAAATAAACTCTGTACCGCTCCTTGATCTAAATTGATTTGGATACCTCCTTGCGTGCCCAAGGTAAGTGTTTGTTGTTTTGAGACTGCTGTTTTTTTAGGATTAACAACCAAAACTTTATAGTCAGCCTGATCAAAGTCATTATCAATATCCTTGCTATGCTCTTTTAAATATGTCTTAAAGCTCACTTTTCTTTGGTATAAGCCATAGAGCAAAAAGTTTAAGGTTTCATATTTAGGTCTATAGGAAGTATCCTCATTGAGCAGTTCAAATACTTTTTTTAGTGTTACAAGGGATATTGACTTCACATCATTCTCTGCCGTATCTGTAGTATCTATAAATTCTTGTAATTCGATATCAGTAAGGAGATCGTATTTTTTTTCAAAGCAATTCTCAAGGATCTCTTCTAATAGATATAGCAGTCCCTTTATCTCGTCATCTTTTATGCTCTTTGCTCTATACGCCATTGACTCAAATTTATCTGAATATTACGAAACTTTTGAAACTTTTCTAAGAATCGTTCCCCGCTAGGCTTTGGTTTTAATTTAGCCCCAAGTTTGATAGTCGTCGACACCATACTATCAAGCTACAAGCCTTGCAAGGCACATTGTAAAACGGAAGAATTACTGTTCGAGGCAGTAATGACTTCCCTCTAAAATGTGCCAAAATGAAAACAGTATTTGTTTTATTTTTAGCGTTATTCCTAACTACAGGATTAACATCGTGTGAGCCAGAGGAACTCTTGCAAACACCAACTGAGCAGCAGGATGGATTTGCTGGTGATCCGCCTTCAGGGGAAGCTGAAGAGGAGCTCGAGCCTAACGGCTAATCCTAGAACCCAGTATATATTGACGAATATATACTGGTTTTTTTATTTCTTAAACGGTAATCTCATTTCAGTATTCGTATCCCTGTTTGCGTTTCTATAAACGATATATCTGGCTATTAATTCAGTTGAATTCTTCACTCTGAATTTTTTAAATAGATTCCGCACGTGTACCTCTACTGTTTTTGGTGATATCGAAAGAGTATCTGCAATCTGCTTTTGTATTTGTCCCTCACATAATTCTTCCAACACCTCTCGTTCACGAGAAGAGATTTTCATAAACTCTTCAATATCTAGTATCTGCTGAATACTTTTATCGATATACGTATTCCCTTTAAGCACTTCATCAATTGCAAGATAGGTTTCTTCAATTCCCAATTTCTTATCTAAGTATGCATTAACAGCGCATTCATCAAATAACCTTCTATGGTGACCTTTTCGGGCGTGCTGTGTTAATACCATAATTTTAATCTCGGGATATAATTGCTTAATTTTTTTGGCAATCGTGAAACCATCATACTCCGTTGTATCGAACTGCAAGTCAAGGAGTACTATTTGAACAGCGTTTTTTTCCAACTTAGCAAGTGCCTCGTTTCTATCTATTGCAATATTTACTTCATTGATTTTAGGATTTTGTTGCAATAAGAATTGCATTCCTTGAGCGTAACTCAGATGATCTTCAACGATTAGTATATTTATTTGATTATCCATTATTCTATTTATAGCTTTAATGGAACAGACAACGTGATATCGGTTCCTTCATTTGAACTTATAATCGAAATTTCTCCACGTAATAATTTTGCTCTTTGTCGGATATTTAATAACCCAATACCTTTATCAGAATCTTTATTAAATCCGATACCATTATCAGAAAAGGTAAGCAAAAGGTTCTCTTTATTCACTTTATGTGAAAGAGCAAATATGGTGCCCTTGGAATGCTTTTCAACATTATGGAGTACTTCCAACAAAATACCATATATATTGGTTTGGGCATCTAAGGAAAACCTATTGAGTTCGGATGGTAAAGGGTGCTGAATTTTAACAAAAATCTTTCTGTAAAATTGAAATTCACTCAGTTGATCAATAATAATATCTATTAAAGTGGCTTCTTTGACCTTATGTTGCAATGGAGAGAGTCTATGTGAAATTAGTCGAACTTGATTATTTACAGAAGCAATATCCTTGTCAATAGCCTCACTCACCTTTTTTTTGTTTGTAGCTTTTGGAAGCGCAAGTATTTTCAAACGAATTGCATCAAAGCTAGTAGTCACAATATCATGTAAGTCGTGACTGATTTGTTCTTTGATAACTTCTTGTGCTTTAAAAATAGAATCTAATCGATGTATTTCTAAACTCTTTTCCTTAGTCTTGTAGTGCTGACGAATAAACATATAAACAACGATAGCCAGAAGCATCAAAATAAATGCAAGGAGGATTATTCTGTTCTTTTTCTGAATGGTAGTCTCTTGCTTCGAAATAATCTCTTTTTGTGTGGCATTTCCCTGAGATAAGTCCTTTATTGTTTTGACTTTCTTTTCATTTTCAAACTGTTCTTGAAGAAATTGTATTTGTTCAACCTGCTCCTTATCGAAGGTCTCTCTGTATTTAGCAAGATATATTTGGTTATAATCTAGTGCTTTTTGGGGTTTACCTATCGCTTGATAATACTTAGATTGCACCTCTAATAAGCGTAACTGAGACTCACTCTCTTTAGTTTCAAGACTGTATTTCTCCGCTTGCACCAAATAATTTTTGGCTTGCTGAAACTCTTGCTGCTCTATTGAAATTGAGGCTAGTTCTGCATATGGGGTACTTAAAAAAGTAACATCGTTTTCCTTTTGTAATACAGGAATGGATTTTAGGTATTGAGATTGCGCTTGATTATATTCATTTTTTAAATAATGCACTACGCCCAGATTGTAGTAAAACCGACCTAGATTATCAGTGGTATCTTTGTTCTTTTGTAAGCTTATAGCTTTCTTATAAGCAAAGGAAGAAGAGTCATACTGTTTTAGCTCTTTGTAAAGATTTCCAAGGTTGTTATAACCAAAAGATAACTTCAAACTATCACCAATTCCTTCTCGAAGTTTAAGTCCTTCTTTGTAATACGTTTTTGCAATATCTAAATTTCCTAAAAGCCGCTGAGTGGCACCAATCGTATTAGCAACTTTAGCTAATTCTTTTTTGTTATTTAGCTGCTCAAAACCCTTGTATGCTTCTAATGCATATTTTATAGATTGATTATAATATCCATAGTTTTTAAAAAGAATACTCGCTTTTGAATAGGTTTTGAATTTATTTGAGGTGTCTGGTAGGGCTTTATAAATAGCCAGCGATCGATATAAAGAGATGAACAAACTATCTGTTATCTTCTCTTTATGGAAGATGAGTGCCAAGTTAAAATTTGAATCCGCAGCGCTTTTGGAGAGAGAATCTACATTGACACTTTTTTTATAGTAGGATTTGGCTGTCTTTAGATTTTTTTGCTTTTGGTAGATGTATCCGATGTTCCTGTAAATACTACTGGCATCGCTTTCTTTGGATTTAGCCAGCGCAAGATCTAGTGCCTGATTGTATATACTAAGGGCATTCGAATAATCTTTCTGCTCTTTTAGGGTATTTGCTTCAGTAATAAGGTTGCTTAGAAGTGTGTCATTAGCGACAATAGAATATGGATAACCGTTTGCTTCTGCCTTATTAATGAAAGCCACTATTAGAGCCGAAATAACATATAATCTGATCCAAGTACTTGCACTCATACTTACGAAGGTAATAGAAAATGGAGTGCTACTTTCTTGTAAATCAAAAATTAAGGGAAAACCCGTATTGAATTTGTTACGTTATCTAAAGACTTTTGGACTTGACTAATTTTAACAAAAACGTTAATGTATAATAAACTTTAGAGGGTTTAGCTCAGTGATGAGACATTGTGCTAAATCCTTTAAAAATGAGTGAGAAATTAATATTTAAGACAATTAACCAGAATAATATGCTTTCATTTAAACCTGAAGATTTAAAGATTGGAATTGAAGAATTTTTGAATATTCTTAAGGAAAAAATGCAAGTCCTATATTTTAAATCAAAGACTAAAGTTCGAAGTCTTCTTGTCAATAGGCAAGAATATATTTCATTCTTTAAAGAGAAAGAGTCTATGAACTATTTACGAAAAGAAAAAATAGAAAGCCTTTATACAAACTCAACTACCACATAATTTGTGGTAGTTTTTTAATCAATTACTATAATGACTGAGAACAGAAGAATTTATGGGAATCTTTGTCGATCGTATGTGTTCAAATGGATTTTCTCCTCTGATATTGATCAACAAAAATGTCTAGAGCGAATCAAAAAAAACTTTTATCATTTCATAGGGGATAAAAGTATCTTCTGCGAATGGATAGCAAAGGAAGAAGGATCTCAAATTTCAATCGAAGGAAGCTTCGAGGCAATTCCTCAAAAGCAACATCGATTAAATATATCACTTCAAAACCATGATTGTGGGTTATTCCCTATGGGTATTGGTCCTATTACAAGAGTTCGCAAATAATCGTTTAGATATGGACTACGTTAGACTCTACGAAAAGCATCATCTTGTTGATCTACTAAAATTAAATGAAAAATTTGTTGAAGACTTCGTCGATTACCCCTATCACTCAAATTGGATGGAGAAAGCTCGAGAGGATATTGTTTTAGGTAAAAGAATAGCCTTTGGAGCATACTATGGTGACGAATTAGTAGGGTCTGTAATTGTGAAGGATGGCTTATCAAGTGATTTAGAGTTGAAAAATTTCTTAGTAAATAGTAAGCATCCAGAAGTTGAAATATTAGAAGTAAGGGATAAGCTTTTAAAACAAGTAGAAGTATTTGCACAAAGGAACAGTTATGAGATATTCACAACAGATATACTGACAAATCATCTTGATGAATTAAACTACTTTTTAAATAAGAAATTTAAAGTTTCTTATTTAAAACAATTCCCATATCAAGGGGCCAAAAATATCTATACCCTAACAAAAAACTTAAGCACCATTTATAATGGTGATCCATTGGACTCTAAATCCATAATACACTGGATTCTACAAAAGCTTTATGGATTTCTAATCACAGATTTTAAACGCATTGATTGTCATTATGAACCGCAGGCAAGTTGCTACAAATATAATTTCAAATTTTCCAATAGAATTGAAAGTGAAAAGTTTCTTATCACTGGAGAAGCAATCGCCATTGATTTTATTGAAGAAGTGAAAATTCCCAGATTAGAGTTCGAACAAAAGATGAGTTCTTGTTTTAATGAAACGTCAGACGTGAAATTATGCTTTACAATGAATTCAATAAACAAAATAAATTCACCTAATGAGAGAACAAATATGGAATCGATGAAGACTCATTTCTTTTACAGAAAAGACCTGTTTAATTTGTTAGGTAAAGATAGTATTCCAGCTAAAATTCCTTTCAAAAAAGATGAACTTGGAGGGATTTTGTTTTATATGGATGACAAAATTAAAGAGATGTTTTTTACCAATCCAACTCCTAAATTATTTGACACCGATGCATTTAGGCTATATCTATTTGATGGATATGGTGAGTCTTTGAGTCCCGAATGTACTGTCTTTTTTGTAGACAAAAATTCCGAAAATATCTTAAATGTATATGGGAAAGCAGAAATTAAATTTACTTATACGGGTAATTACAATGAAATTTATCAGGATCTGCGCATTTTAAAGAAAGACATTGAAGAAGAGAACGACTTTAATTTTTTCGAAGACAGATATGATAAAGATTATTGGAATTTCTGTACTTACTTTCATAGAACTTCAAAAAACAGATACAGTAGGACTTCTTTAATTACTGCATTGGCCTTAGGTAATTTCGTAAAAAAGAAAAGCCCAGCTAATGTTTTAGATGTGGTAAGTAAATCTACAAGAAATTATATTGAATTAGATCAAAAAGAAACATTTACGAAGGCAACCTATTTAGATAAAAACTCTGTAACCTCAATCAAATCCAAATATTTCAAAATCAATGATATTATTCCGACTGATAATACTGGCGATTCTTCCGTTCTTAAATTTAGTAATTCAAAACGTAGAAAGCCAAAGCAGTAATTTATCAACTACCAATATAATATCCATCCTAGCTATAGTTTGTGCTTCAATTGTAACGATTATTGTATCCGCACTTAACGTGAGGCACCAGAGTCGTTTGGCGAGAAACAATAATCTGAATCAAAAATTTAATCAAGTAGCCAATTTATCCGCATTGTATTATCAGCTAAATCATATGATAGAGAATAAAAGCGATAACGTACAGCAACAAAAAATAGTTGGAGAAGTTAATAAGTGCCTCGCAGAAATTGCTCTTTGGTTACCTAAAGACGATTATATTCAAATTTTTCAAAGTATAAAAAATGCAGACCATTTTGAGGAACTATATCCAGAAATTATTAATAAGCTTAGAGATGACTTTAAATTAGATTCTATACCCGAAGATTATTTACAATTAATTTACCTGGGCAAACCATAAGCATAAAAACGGTTATAGAATGTTCGCAAATTTTTAAGGGAATTCCAGTATTGATTTGATAGGATCATTGAGTGATCTTGTACTCAAATCAAAACATACTATTATGACATTTATTCTACTTGGTCTTTTACTGTTGATCATTATTTCTGCACTCTTTAAAAAGAACAAAGGTCAATACCATTCTCATTGGTCGTACTTAATCCCAGATTTCAAATATTCTACGGAGGAATTTTACAAAAAACTCAATGCAGGAGTTGTTAAAAACAAAATTGAAAAATGTCGTTCAAAAGTAGTCTTAGAGAAAGAAGGTAATGCCTTCTCAGCTTCACGGAAGTATTTTAAAATAAGCTGGAAAGAATATGATTTCTATATGTGTGCTGCTCCATTTGGAAACGGCTTCTTCTTAAGCTGGTGGTTATTTTATAAGCTTCGAAAAAGAGAATTATTAGTAGCTAGTATTCCTTTTTTAGGTCCATTGCTCTTACAGAAGTTCTTCCCAGTCACAATGTATCGTCTCGACACAGCTATTATGTTTATGGAGTATTGCCACGAAGTAATGCTTTCAGAAGTGGATAGTATCACGGAAGCATCAGGTATACGACTAACAGAAGTAAGCCGAAAGCCTACCTTAAAAGAAATCTTCACTAGATAATTGAATCGAACATTATGAATGAAATATTAGATTTTATACTTGCATTTTGGATCTACTTTTGCTCATTTTTAGTGGTAGTAATCATTTTGAAACTACTCTTTGGAGCTGGAGTTAAATTTTACCACTCGCATTGGAACACCCTTATTGATGATTTTGAATATTCCACCCAAGATTTCTATCAGCGATTTAAAAAAGAATTACTCAGCAAAGGGATTAGTGGGATAACAGCAGACGATGTTTCTCTTCAGGAAAGAAATATCTTTTCATCTCGTCGTCGATATATACGTGTAAAATGGAAAAAACACTATTACTATATATGTGCCGCTGCGTTTGGAGATGGTTTCTTTATCTCTTGGTGGCTTACAAAAAAGAAAACATGGGTACAACTCATTCTTGGGAGTATTCCTTGGTTGGGCAATATCATACTTCGTCTTTTCTACACGCTTACATTTTATAAAATAGATACTGCCAGTATGCTTATGACGTATTGCCATAAATCAGCATTAAAAGTTATCGATGATATTACAGACGATAAGGGGATTAGACTCTCAGAAACTGATCGCAAACCTATTCTCAATGAAATATTCATGCGCTAGGAGTTATGCATTTAGATCCTTGGCAGCAGGCAACTATTAACTTTTATGAATGGGATTATCTTGGCCGTGGCTATTATTTTTTTCTGGAGAAGGTTGATATTGAACCAAAGTACATTCCTTTTGAGCACCATGTTACTTCACAAAAGGAATATAAGGATGATGGAAAGGTTCCTGGACTTTTTGAGAGCATATGTAGCTTATTTAATTCAAAAGAGACTATTCAGAAAGAAATTGAACTACCTGAGTCACCAAAGTGGAATTCATTTCAATCGGCTCCACTTACGGAAGCCTTCTCCTTACATTTCAAGAAAGATTCTGAAATCTCATCTGTCATTACAGAAGAGTTTATAAAAATACTATCCTATTCAGAGTCACCTATCTCATTTGAAATCATAGGCGCTTTTGACGAGATTGTTGTGCAAATAGTTTGCTCTATGGGTGATAAAAATCGTATCGTGCCCTATTTAAAAACCTACTTTCCTATGGTTTTTGTAAAAGAAACAACAACTCTTAGTCTTCCTTTTGACATTGAGCAGCCTATAGGAATATGTGACTTTGGAATTAGTGATGAACTGGCGAGACCGATTAATGTACCCAATTCATTTGCCGTTGATCCTTTGACCCCGATGATAGCAACTATGAACCATCTTGCTATAGGTGATATTGCGATGCTTCAAGTTATTTTTAAAGGCGTAACGGGTCCGTGGGCTGGTGATATTCAGGATGCTGTGTCTGATGGTGCTGGGGGTAGCTTCTTTGCAGATAGTCCTGAAATGCCTAAATGTGCAGCTGCCAAAATTGCTAGTCCGCTTTATAGCGCTGTTATTAGAATTGCAGCTCAGGGTACTACTGAAGACAAGAGTGCATACTTAGCAAATCAACTACAGCAAAATGTAGTGGCAGCATCAACTTCTGAGTATAATCAGCTCATCCCTCTTTCAAATAAAGGATACCTTTATTCTGATCATTTGGAAAACTTATATGCCCGTACAACGAACAGGCTAGGTATGTTACTCAACAGTTCTGAACTTACCTCCTTTGTTCATTATCCCAATAAAACAGTACACTCATTAAAATTAGGTATCCGTGGAGGTACAACGAAAACCCTTCCGCAAATAGCCGTTCAAAATAAATACACCCTTGGAATCAATCTTCATAACGGTATGGAAACTAAAGTTACCGTAGATGATCAAACAAGATTACGTCATACTCATATTATCGGAGCGACGGGTACAGGAAAGTCCACATTCATGGCAAATCTTATTGCCGAGGATATTACGTATGGAAATGGCTGCGCCTTATTCGATCCTCACGGAGATATTGTAGAAGATGTGTTAGAACGAATCCCCAAAGAACGTCATAAGGATGTCGTTCTTATTGATCCTTCGGACACCCAATATCCCATTGGGTTTAATCTTTTGGAAGCCACTAGTGAAATAGAAAAAATAGTATTGTCATCTGATTTGGTCAATGCATTTAAAAGACACGCAACAGCTTGGGGGGATAATATGACGGCGGTATTGACCAATGCTATCACTGCATTTCTTGAAAGCAAAAAACAAGGGACGCTTATTGAATTAAAACGTTTTCTTATCGAAGAACGTTTTAGAGAACAGTTCTTACAAACTGTAGAGGATCAGTCCATTCTCTATTACTGGCAATACGAATATCCCATGGTGAAAAAAGGAATCGCTCCTTTACTAACTCGTATTGACACCTTTCTAAGACCTAAAATATTGCGACATATGTTCGCTCAAAAGGCAGGGGTGAATTTTAAAGCCTGTATTGAATCTAATAAGATTGTGCTCATCAAATTATCGCAAGGACTTATCGGTACAGAGAATAGCTACCTCCTAGGATCATTGTTTCTTTCCAAACTGCATCAAGCAGCACAGTCTAGACAGCAATTAGAAAAGTCTCAAAGAAATCCTTTCTATGTATATCTTGATGAGTTCCATAATTTTATTACTCCATCAATAACCTCCATTCTCAGCGGAGCAAGAAAATATGGTCTTGGATTGGTTCTAGCACATCAAGAACTTGCTCAGATTGATGATAAGAAAATATTGAACTCTGTAATTTCAAATCCTCACACTCGTATATGTTTTCGTTTGGGTGACAACGATGCAAAGTATCTTGAAAGTGGCTTTGATGGTTTCGAGCAACAAGACTTGCAGAGTTTAGCCGTTGGAGAGACGATATGCAGATTAGGAGGTAGTCATTTTGATTTTAATATGCGTACGTATGATTTAAAAGCGATAGACAAAAGTGACACTACTATAAACCGTGAAGCTATTATCAAACATAGTAGAAAGAATTACACAGTAACTCTTGAAGAAGCACAAGATCTGTTACGTCAACAATTACCTCAATTCAATAAGGTATTCAAAGATTCGGATACACCAAAGAAAGAACTTGCTATAGATCGTCCAAAAGAAACGTTAGATGTTTCACCAGAAGTTCTTACACAACCAAAAACACCTTTAGAAGAACAGCAACAAGATTTTATCAAACAGTCCGATGAGATCATTGAGATTAAAAAGCATCAAGCCTTACAACTGTACATAAAAGAAATAGGTCAGAAAAGAGATTTTAAAGCTACTATAGAGCAACAAACTGACAAAGGTGGTCGCGTGGATATTGGATTAGAAAAAGACGATGTAAAGATTGCTATTGAGATATCGGTAACCAACACCTTGGATTATGAAGTACAGAATATCCAAAAATGTATTGAAGCAGGATACACTTATGTGTATATGGTTTCAGAAAACCGAGTACATCTCAACAATATTAAAAAGCGTGCTCGAAAGTTGATTGATTCAACTGTATTCAAAAAGGTATTTTTTCTTGCCCCCATTCAATTAGCGAATCAACTGGATTCTTTTACTGCTAAAAAGGAAAAGCCTCAAAAAAGAGTACGTGGATATTTAGTCAAATCAAACCAAGTTGAAAACACTGCGGGACATCCTATTACGAGCGCCAAAGGCTTAAAGGATATTATACTGTCGGGAATTTCGCGTAAGCAATAGTTTTAAAAGTGACTCAAAAAAACAACAGTATTAGCTTGACTTGGGCTAAAGGCTTGGTTAGCTTTCGCTTACATTAAAAAAGCATCGAGATATGAAACGAGTAGGCATTTGGATTCGGGTTTCCACAGAAGACCAAAAAAGAGGAGATAGTCCCGAACATCACTTAGAACAGGCGAAGACATATGCAAAATTGCAGCAATGGGAGGTTGTTGAAATTTATGATATGACAGGAGTGTCGGGTAAGACAGTAAAAAACCATCCCCAAACTATTCGTATGCTACAGGATATACGTAGTGGTCATATCAAAGGATTAATATTCTCTAAAATAGCTCGCTTTGCACGAAATACCATTGAACTATTAGAATTTTCTGAGTTCTTTCAAAAACATAATGCCGATTTAATCTCCCTTAAAGAATCAATAGATACGTCAACCCCAGCAGGTCGTTTATTTTTTAGGATCATTGCTTCTATGGCAGAATGGGAACGAGAAGAAATAGTAGATCGTATTAATACTTCTGTAGAAACAAGGGCCAAGCTTGGAAAGGTTATGGGAGGGATTCCGTTTGGCTATCAACGAAAAGGAAAGGATGATATTGAATTACATCCTAAAGAATCATTGGTACGTAAAAAAATGTATGAACTCTATGTAAAACACAAACGTTATGGAACGGTTGCGCGTATTCTAAATGATGAAGGGTATCGCACCAAAAGAGGAAAGAAGTTCTCAGATATGGCGATCAAGCGGTTATTAAAAGACCCCATCACCAAAGGTGTCAGACGCACCCGATTTACCAAAGTTGGTAAGAATGGACAACCTGTTTTAAGAGATTCTAAAGAATGGTTCTTTCACGAAGCACCAGCTATTGTAAGTGAAGAATTATGGGAAGAAGTAAATAGTATTATCCGCAACTTTGAAGCAACTAAAATTCAGCCTATGAATCGCAAAGTAAATATCTTTACGGGATTCCTATTCTGTAAGTGCGGTGGAAAAATGTATGTACCAACTTCCAATCCTAAATACACCTGCAAGAAGTGCAAACGTAAAATACCCACCGATGATATAGAAGAAATCTTTAAAAGCCAATTAAAGCAATTCCTGCTGTCAGAAGAACAAGTAAAAGAGTATTATGATAGTAGCCACGTTCATATCAAAGAAAAAGAAAAGGAACTAGACCTCGTAAAACAAAACATGCTATCACTCAAAGAAAAGATTAAAAAACTTATCGACCTTCACGCTGAAGGTAAGATTGAGACACAAAGGTTTGATGAGTACTACAATGAACCTAACGAACAACTCAAACAGTTAGAAAGACACGGACCGAAGCTTGAAGGTGATATTAAGATAATGAAACAACACGCTAAATCAAGTGAATATATTATGGAAGAAGCAAGAACGCTTTATGGTAACTGGGACAAATTCTCAAGAACTCATAAAAGACAAGTAGTCGAAATCATCACACAGAAAATCGTTGTAAGCGACGATACCATTGATATTTCACTATATTCGATTACGCCACCCAAAAAGGAGGCGTCCTTTTTGGAATTGACTGCAAATGGGCAACATGGGCTATACACAATGTTAGGCACTGGCATTTTCTATTCCGATTTCTTCCGCTTTCCATATTTCCTTTGCTTTATTCAACAGAAATTCAGCTCTTTTTTCAATTTCAGTTTCGTTCCATTCGTTTAGTTCAAGATATGGTGCAAGTGTTTCAATTCCGCCAGAATAATGAGTTAATCCCTCTTTATTTCCACTTCCTCTTTTCTTTGTTGGCCAATTGGCATCTCTAATAGAAGCATTTAAGGATTGTGTGATAATAGCCAAATTGCCCAAAGTCTTTAATTTAAAGTTCCGATAGTCCTTGGCTTCTTTGGTCGAAACACTATTCCATTTATTTTCCCACTTTTTAGGCATTAAATGTTCCAAACTGTATTTGTTAATTCCTAAAAGTTGTGTTGCCTGTTTGTGTCTGTTCCTAATTTTGGATTCAATGAGATAAATAATTCCTGCCGTTTGCTTGTTGATTAATACAGAATTTTCAAATCCTTGTTTTAATTCCGTGTCATTTGGTAGATAGTTTACTTTATCATTTCTTGTTTCGAGGAATTGGATAAACTGTTCCTTTGATAGGATTTTGTTTGATATAAGTCTGTCGGTAAATAATTGGTTATAGTTCTTGGTCGTAGCCTTAACTACCATTCTTCGCATTACATAGCTTTCAATAAATGCAAATAATTCATTTTGTTGATTTTGGTCTTCAACATTTTTAAGAATGTAAAGCGTATACGGAATTAAAGTTGAAGTATCAAGTCCAAAGATTATTGCATTTATTCGTTCAATTCCGCTTTCATTAGTGAGCTCATTGTTTACAATATCATAGTCAAAATTGTCTTTGAACAATATTGCGTATTCTCTGATTTCATCAAGGATTGCGATTTTATCCAAATTATAATCTCTTATAAAACGCTTATAAGATTCAAAAAGGCTTTCAACTTTTGAAAACTCGATTTTATCTTCCGTTTTTACTTTTAGTTCCGGTTCTTGTATTTTGATTTGAAGATAAGAGTAGAAAAATAGGTCAATGAATGTTCTCTTTAAACGACCTGTTGTGATTTCTCTGTCCCAATAGATTTTTGTTTCATCATCTTTCTCAAAAATCTTCTTCCAATACTTCTCGTAATTTTCTATTTCATCACGTTTGAAGAAGTAGTTTTTTAGTAATTCGGCTGTCGTCAATCGAACACCGAGAGAGTTTATTGTATCGAATATTTGTTGTTCATCTTCTTCATAACCAAGGTCAATGCCAACGAATAAGATATTGTCTAAAATATTGAAGAAATCCAAAGAGTTTGCTAAGTCGTCTTCTGTAATGTTTTCATTGAAAAAGTTGTAAGCTGCGAGAATGTGGTCGTTTTCTGATACGTCTTTAAAAACTTGAATTGCCTCAAGATTTACAACTTTATTAAATGACTCTTGGTCATTGTGGTTGTGAAGCAAAATGATTGATTTATCTCTTTGCTTTTTGAAAGTTTCTATAAAGTCTGTATCAGAGTTGTTTTTTAAACACAATACTTTAAGGAATATGTTTAATGTCGTAAGCCTTTGCTGTCCGTCAATAACGGTCAATATTGAATCCTTATTGGAAGCGGTTTCCTGTTGCTTTAGAATAACAGAGCCCAAAAAGTATGGTCTTTTGGTTATTGAAACCATACGCATATCTTCTAAAAATCTTTGCCATTGTTCGGTATCCCAAACATAAGCTCTTTGAAAAAAAGGAATTTCTAAATTTCTACCTCTGTTGAATATGTCTCTAATTGTTCTTTTTCCTGCTTCCATTAATTTTATGTTGTTCGTTTTTTGTTACGGTGTTCTGTTTTGCTTGTGCCTAACGGTCTGGTATAAGAATAGTAGCGGATTAAAACGCACTATTTTTTCAGTTAAA
>JAHDGD010000221.1 GCA_020627825.1 Saprospiraceae bacterium | reverse complement strand
GACAGGAAGAAAAAATTGTGGGTTTAACAGATAAAAAATATATTGAAAACTGCTAATCGAGAGAAGACAGAAGAAACGCCATTATTCATTATATGATCCAGCGATTTGTGTTACTTAAAAAACAATAATGATTTTCATCGTATTCACAACAAAATGATAAAAGAAGGTTTTCGATTTGGTGATGGATTATGGAAAAGTTATAATAGTGGAAGATACAGTAAGAAGGAAGTATTAAAGTGAGCTTATTGTTTTTGATTTTTTCATTCTATAAGGATACAACCATAAACTTTTAGTGTTTTATAAATTTCGTACTTTTTACCATTGCCGTAAAAAGTACCAAAAAGGTCTAGCCCTACATAAAACTCGCCTGAAACATTGCCTCTTTTTTTTGCTTTCGGCAGTCTAATCATTTGTTTTCCAGTCCCTCGAAATTTGCTCCAATCCTACCCGCAATAACCACAAATTTCGGTCATATTACTGCTCGAACAGTTATTTCGGGCGTTTAGAATATTTCACTTCCATTTCATGATATTTTATCTTTAAAAAATAATTTATCCGAAAATTTAGATTTTAAATGGTATATGCAGCGTTAAGAGAAATAAAACAGAACGAAGTAGATGGATGTAGAAATGTCAATAGACAAAACAACTGGGATTCACGTTAGATTAAAGTAATTCTCTATTTATTTTTAAATACATCCGATAAGAATGCCCTAAATGGTTGGTTAACATTCCTCTTATAATCTCTTTCTAATAACAAAGTATTTAAGGTAATAAGTCGTTGAAGAAAAGGCATATCAATAGCTTTTGATCTCATATGCCAGAAATAATGATTCCTTCTAAAATGTGCATTTTGCACCCGGTCTAAAATTAAAGAAATAAGTTTTTCTTCGCTTTTATAATAAATTTTTTTTGAATCTGAAGGATTTTCATTTTCTTTTATTTGAAAACCTATAAATTGATTTTTATGTAGTCTATACTGAATTAATTGTTCAGGAATAAATGCTACTTTTTCAGGATTTATAGCAGCGAAAAGACTCGCTATCCAGCGATCATGCAGCATGTTCTTTACTTCATTTATAAACGGAAAGAAAGTACGATCTAAAGCACTTTTTCGCAAGGCACAACACGCTCCCGAAACTACATTTCGAACCGACAAAACTTCATCGGATTTATATTCCATTAATTTAATCCGATCTGCTGTGGATACTTTCAAACGGTCAAAAAATGTTTCATTTAAATCAATTCCATTTTCATTTATCAACCTGGCGTCTGAGAATACGAAGTTATGACCTTCATTAAAAGCTTTAATAAATCGATCTACTTTATGCACTTCCCATATATCATCTTGATCACATAAAAAAACAATATCTCCTGTTGCTTTTTTAATCCCCTTTTCAAAGCTTTTTACAGGACCTTGATTTTTATTTTGTTGAACAAAAATTGTTTTATTTGAATCCAAGATATCTTTTACGAATGTCATGGATTGATCTTGAGAACCATCATCTATAACAACATATTCATCAATTGTTCGTGATTGATTTAGTAAGGAATGTAAAAGATTTTTTATAAAGGCTTCTCCATTATAAACCGATAAAACAACACTTATACGCATAGCGAGAAAATTCTAGGAAATAGATGACCATTTACTCTTTAAAAAAAATTCTTATTAGAATAAAAATAAAATTAGGTTAATGCATATAAAGAACGTATTTATTTCACAAACACTATTCACACTACATCATATTTCTTCCTATCCAAAAAACAATAAATATAATGAGTATGAGAACAATAGCATAGTAACCGTATAAAGTAGATTTTATTTTTTTCTCGAATCGTGTTTTCTCTTTCTTCCATTCCAGATAATAACCAAGTATAACATAAGGAATGGATAAAACCAAGAATGCATTGTGATGAAAGGCCTGACCTATACGCAGGTGTGTAAGATCATGAATTGCTTGTTGAGTTCCACATCCTGGACATAAAAATCCAGTAATAGAATGTAGAGGACATAAAGGGAAAAAGGAGAAAGTAGAAGGATCGTATAGAAAGTATATAAAACCAATAATGACAAATGTCAAAATAATAATGCCATATAATACCTTTTTCATGAGTGCATCCTGAAGTTGTATAAAGCTGAATATATTATATCCCCATTATTACAAATGCTCTTATGAGAATAGAAACAATCCCTACTCCTAGGGCAATTCTTGTCCACAGCAATGCATTTTCGGATGCTTTTGCAGCCTCTTTATACCCATAAGCATTATATTTCGATTCTACTTGGGCAGCATAAACGATAGCCACAATTCCAAAAGGGATGCATAATAGAGTAACCAATATCGCTTCTAGTAAAAAAGATTTTGGTTTTGGTCGTTCTTCATCGTATTCATCATCAAGGAAATCAATAGGATTGTTTCTTTCTATACGTGCAGGAGGTGGAGTACTAAGATCAAAAAGCATAGAAATATTTGGCATATCTCCAGCTCTTTTCCAATCATCCATACCTTCATACCATATCAGTGTATCATTTTCAATATCGTACGTTTTCAGTTCTTCCAAAGAAAATGGGCCATATTTTTCTACACCATCCGAATAGTAATATTTTTTCATATTTAGCTCTTTATCATATTAAATATAATAAGATAAAATCAAAATACTACATTCATACTTTAAATTACCAGTTAAAATGATCTAGATTGATATCTAATACACAATGTTCAAGTAGATCAATGCAATGATCAATATCTCGTTTGTCTGCCATTTCAATTACTTGGTGTAAATAACGTGTTGGAATAGAAATAGCTCCAGCTATAGAACCACCTTCGGCATGTTGTTGGAAAGATGCAGTATCAGTTCCGCCAGCGGGTAATATTTCTAGTTGGTAAGGTATTTTATGTTTTTCTGCTACATGTTTCATAAAGTGAACCATTCTCGTATCACACACTGTTCGGCCATCAAGCACTTTAATTGCAGCACCATCTCCTAATCGTGTAACGGCTTCATGAACTTGAAAGCCAGGTAAGTCATTTGCAACGGTGGTATCCAAGTTAATGGTAAAATCAGGATTTATCCCACTAGCTGCAGCTGTTGCACCCCGTAACCCTATTTCTTCTTGAACAGTAAAAGCGGCATAAGTATCAAAAGCAGGCTTTTTGTCTTTTAATCTTTGTAGGAGTTCAACAAGAATATAAACAGAAACTCTATTATCAATAGATTTACTATTTACACAATTCCCCATTTCTATTAATGCTCTTTCTCTTGTTATGGGATTTCCTATGGATACTATTTTTTCGAGTTCTTCTTTGGGCAAACCCGTATCAATAAAATAATCTCTGAGCTCCATTGGTTTTTTACGTTCGGCAGCACTGAGCAAATGAATCGGCTTACACCCCATCACTCCTATAACATCTTCTTTTCCATGTACGATGACACGTTGTGCGGTAAGTGTCTTTGGGTCAAACCCACCCAATACATGAAACCGAATAAATCCTTCATCATCAATATGAGTTACAATAAAAGATATTTCATCCATGTGTGCTGAGACCACAAGTTTTTTCTCGGACTGCCCTTTTTTAAAACAAATGAGATTCCCCATGTTATCGATGAATACATCATCTACAAGATCTTTCACCTCTTCTATGATAAAATCCCTTATTTTTTTCTCGAAGCCAGGAGCACCTGGCTTTTGACATATCTTTTTTAATAATTCAATATTCATTTAGTGTATGTTTATCGTTTGACCTTTTTCAGGAATTACAATATCATCAAAACCTTTTTCTTGTAGGTAGGATTTAAATTTTTCTTGGGTGGGAAGTTCACCATGTACCAAGAATATTTGTTTTAGGTGAGGCTTTTGGTTTTCGATAAAAGCGTACATTTCATCTTGATCGCCATGAGCCGAAAAAGAATCCATTTGTTTTACTGTAGCTCGAACTTCTTTATGTTCTCCAAATAATTTTATAGATTCTATTCCTGCTTTTAACATTCCACCAGGTGTATCCGGAGAGCAATATCCAACAATCAAGAATGTACTGTTTTCATTTTCTAGATTATTGAAAAGGTGGTGCTTCACTCTTCCTGCATTCATCATTCCACTACTAGAAATAATAATACAAGGTTTATCGTATTCATTCAACCACTTCGAAGTGGCCACGTCTTTTACGTAATGTAAATCATTCCACCCGAAAGGGTTTTCATCGCGCAACATGTATTCATGTAAATTATGATCATAACATTCAGGATGGGCAGCAAAAACCTGAGTTGCATTAACAGCTAATGGACTATCCACGTAAACAGGTATTGAAGGAAGAACTCCGGCTGTTTCCATTTGGTCCAGCATATAGACAATTTCTTGTGTTCGTCCTACACTGAATGCTGGAATAATCAGTTTTCCTTTTTTATCGCAGCAAGCTTCTTTTATAATGGATAGAAAAGCTTCATGTTGCTGAGGCTTTCCTTCATGTGTTTTGTCTCCATAAGTCGATTCACAAATTAAATAGTCAACCGCTTCCATCGGTTCAGGATCTCGTAATATTGGTCGATCAGGTCTTCCTATATCACCTGTAAAGCCGACTGTTTTCCATTGGTCATCTTCTTTTATTTTTAGGTTTACGCTGGCGCTACCCAAAATATGTCCTGCATCTTTGAATTGTACTTGTAAACTCTCAGAAATATAGATCCATTGTCCATAACCGGTTGTAGTAAATAGGGACATCGTCTGTGTTACATCCTCCATTTCATAAAGAGGCGTTCTCAATTTTCTACGATCAGGCCTCCTTTTTTTCAACAACTTTTTATTGTGCCATTCTACATCTCTTTCTTGAATTTTGGCACTATCCATTAACATGATGTTACATAAACTTCTAGTAGCGTGCGTACATACAACTTTCCCACGAAACCCATCTTTTACGAGTTTTGGGAGTCGACCTGAGTGATCAATGTGCGCGTGTGAAAGAATGACAACATCTATACTAGAAGGATCAAATAGCCATTCGTTGTTCCATTCCCATATGTACTTTCCTTTTCCTTGAAAAAGACCGCAATCAAGTAATATCCTTATTCCTTCGTTGGTTGTAATGAGGTGGCTGCTGCCTGTAACAAATTGAGCAGCCCCACAAAAAGTAATTTCCATTTAACTTGCTTTAGCGAGCAATATAAAAAATATTTGGAATGAAATAGTGGTTTAAGTAGAAAGTATGGGTCTAAATAATAGAATTCAGAATCTATCTACCTATCTGGACTATAAATTTTAAAAATGAAAAATTTTCTAGCACTCACTTTTTTTATTGTTCTTTTGGCTTTTGGGCATCAATCTTATGCACAAAGTGGCGCTAAG
>JAHDGD010000039.1:16055-30938 GCA_020627825.1 Saprospiraceae bacterium | reverse complement strand
TACAAAAATACAGGTTTGTGAATTCCTTCCTGCAGCGAAATAAAAGTTTCAGTCCTTGCAACGCCATCTATATTCTGTATTTGCCCGCTTAAGATATCCATTAAATGCGTGTTGTTTTTCGCATAGATTTTTGCAAAAATAGAGTAGTTGCCAGTTGTGAAATGGGCTTCAGTAATCTGAGGTACTTTGTTTAGTTGTCTTATGACTTCAGGGTAATCTTTAGCTTTTTCTAGAAAAATACCTAAGTAAGCTATTGTTTTATAGTCGACCATCTGATAATCAATGTAGGCCGTATACGATTTTATCACTCCGCTGTTTTCCATTTTAGTAATACGTTGTTGTGTCGCCACATTGGATAAATCAAGTTCTTTTGAAATAGTGGTTGTAGTGTTTCTGCTATTACGTAATAGTGCATTAAGAATCTTAATATCTTTTTCGTCAATCATTAAAAAATTAATTATTTTATTGCAAATATATTAAAAATTTATACTTTTGACCTAGATTTGATTTAAAATATAAAGAAATAAGATCTAAATTGTTATAAATGTAAATTATAGGATTATGTGTGGAATATTATCAGTGTTTGATTTGAAAATACCAGCAGAACAACAACGTGGAAAAGTACTTGAACTATCAAGAAAATTACGTCATAGAGGACCTGATTGGTCTGGAATTCATTTAGAAGATAATGCAATCTTAGCTCATGAAAGATTAGCTATCGTTGATCCTGCTTCAGGTGGTCAGCCTCTTTACAATAAAGATAAAACCATTATACTAGCAGCAAATGGAGAAATATATAACCATAAAGAACTAAGGAAAGAATGTGCTGATCAATATTCGTTTTCTACTGGTTCAGACTGTGAAGTCATTATTGCATTGTATGAGAAATATGGGCCTGATTTTGTCGAAAAACTTAATGGTATTTTTGCTTTTTCTCTTTATGATAAAAAGAAAGACAGATATATAATTGCTCGTGATCACATGGGGATCATTCCACTATATCATGGATACGATGAACTAGGGCAACATTATGTTGCATCTGAATTAAAAGCGCTAGAAGGGGTGTGTAAAAGCATCGAAGTGTTCTTGCCTGGCCACCAATTCGATAGCATTGCTGAAGGCGAGCAAATGACACAATGGTATGCAAGAGACTGGATGTCTTATAATGAAGTGAAGGACAATATCTCCAGTAAAGAAGACTTGAAAGATGCTCTTGAACAATCTGTTAAAAGACAATTAATGTCGGATGTACCGTATGGAGTTTTATTAAGCGGTGGTCTTGATTCGAGTTTGACAGCTGCCATTGCAAAAAAGTATGCGTCCAAGCGGATTGAAGAAGAAGGGAAATCAGATGCATGGTATCCTCAGTTACATTCTTTCGCAATAGGATTAAAAGGTTCGCCTGATCTTGCTGCTGCTCAGAAAGTTGCAGATAAGATAGGAACAATTCACCACGAGGTGCACTTTACGGTTCAGGAAGGACTGGATGCGATTCGAGATGTCATCTATCACATTGAAACCTATGATATCACAACTATTAGAGCCAGTACCCCAATGTACCTTCTAGCTCGAGTGATTAAGTCAATGGGTATTAAGATGGTTCTTTCAGGAGAAGGTGCCGATGAGATTTTTGGCGGATATCTTTATTTTCACAAAGCTCCAGACGCACAATCTTTCCATGAAGAAACTGTTGAAAAACTGGAAAAATTATACTATTACGATTGTTTACGTGCTAATAAATCTCTTGCAGCATGGGGTGTCGAAGGGCGTGTTCCATTTTTGGATAAAGAATTTATGGATGTTGCAATGCGTCTTAATCCAAAAGATAAAATGTGTGGTGGAGGTAAAATAGAAAAGCACATTTTAAGAGAAACATTTGAATCGTACTTACCTGATGAGGTGGCTTGGCGCCAAAAGGAACAATTTAGTGATGGAGTTGGCTATAACTGGATTGATAGTTTGAAAGCATTAGTTGAAGAACAAGTGTCAGATGAAATGATGAAGAATGCAGCTTTCCGTTTTCCAGTTCAACCTCCAGCAAAGAAAGAAGAATATTACTATAGATCTATTTTCGAGGAACACTTTCCTTCAGATACAGCAGCTTTAACGGTTCCTTCTGTTCCTTCTATTGCTTGCAGCACACCGCGTGCACTTGAATGGGACGAATCTTTTAAAAATCAAAATGAACCTTCAGGTCGTGCTATTAAAATGGTACATAATGCAGCGTATTAGAAAACATAATTTAATTGGTATTTAAATAACTTGAATAATGGATATGAAATAAAATTAGTTGACGGAGATGCATTCATATACGATGCTTATTTTGTTTTGCTTAGCAGTGTTAAAGGCAATAAAATAGAACGAAGTAAATGGATGTAGAAATGTCAATCTCTCATAAACCATTTAAAGGTAATTTTTTTCCTAGAAATCCCTCAAATTAGCTATGGCTAGTCCCTCGGAATTTATAATGAAACTTAACCCTTTTAAAGGTTTTTGATAAAATTCCTTATCCACTATTCTCGGAAAATAGGACATGTAGTGCTTTTAAGTGATATGACCGCAGGAGGAACATGGAATGTCCAACTGAAAGGCGGGGTATGATTTTAAAATGGGCTAAAGCCATTTTTTAAAATCATACGGAGCGAAAGCGAACCATGGAATACTCCGACTTTTTTTATGAAACATAAAAAAAGACCTGCCCAGATATACATAAATTTTTTGCTTTATATTTAAATACAAATTAGGTTTGTTATTTTTAAGACGAATGAATTTTTATTACAAATTGATGTCATATGAGGCTTATATATTGTTTCCTTTTTTCGCTTCTTTTTTCCTTTAATTTGCTAGCTCAGCAAGATGAAGAGCCGATACTTAAACCGTTTTCTGTCGATCTGGTTATGGGTCCATACCTCATATTGGACGGTACAATTTACGAAAGTGTATTCTTAAGAGGTATTCAGATTGGTAAAGAATTTCCTTCAGGATTTGCAATTGGGTTAGAATATATCGCTGGTCATCAAGAAGATCTTGCAGGGCAACTAGGTACGACACATAGTGCCTTTGGGACATTCAAGTATTACACGAAAAAACAGTACGATCCTCATCGATTTCGTTGGTATGGACTTGGAGGAGGAGGATTTTTCGAATTCAAAGATTTCTCCGCTGATGTTCTTGGTGTAGCCTTTTATGCAGGGGTTGGACTGGAGATGAACCTTCACCCGATGGTCAAAGCTTTTGCTGAACAACGTTACATCAATCTAGGGTTAATGGATGCCAATGGAACTCATCAGTTTGGTGTGATGTGGGGGATTCGGGGTAGATTTTAAAATGTAAGGCTATATACAGTTATTTTTGAATGGGTTTTGACAAACCTATAGTCGAGTCTTTAAACCATACCTCTGCATAGTCTCCATTTTCATATTGTTTTTCAATATTACCACCATACGTATCTGCACCTGCGCACCATACCATACTCTTGCTAGGGCTTTTACCATTGGTTTGATTGTATGCGCCTTGCTTGAAATACATCTTTTCTCCTTTATAAGCTTCCGATCTTTCCACGCCATTCTGCCCAATTGGCCAAAATATTTTTTGTACTTGTGCTGGGGTATCTTCAATCTTAGTAAATTCTGACTCAACTAAATTTTTTGTAAAATACTTTGTAGCATGCGATGGACTCGTAAACGTTACGTGCATAATTCCATCTTTGACATTTATTTCATAACTGAAAGCTTCTCCTAATTCTATACCTTCGGCAGGTTCTTCAGGGAATTGAGTTGAGTCTTGGCTAATAATAGAGAAATCATAACCCCATACAGGATAGGAGTAATCCCACCTTCCAGCATTGTCATCTCCAGCAGTATTGATTTCGTAATTCCAAAAAACAGAACCTTTTTTGTGGCCTGGAAATTTCTTGTAAAAAATCTTGATTGGCTCATTTTCATGACCTTCACCACCATGAATTTGACCTATTACGACAGAATAGGAAGCGGCAACACGTGGATCACCAGAAGTAGATACATGTTGAATTTTACACGTTCCTGTTAGGTATCCACCTTCAGAAGGAATCCATTCTCTTTTTTCATGTAATTCTGAACGCGTATTACTTGAATTAGGGGAAGTCACCCCTTTGTTCGGTGTTTTATATACAACCCAATCACCTTCTTTGTCAGAGGCTGTATAGAAAAACTTTTTATCTTGATATTGAACTAAGTTATCCTCTCGTGTTCCGTCACCAAGTAAAATTTTAAATTTATCCATAAAAGGTATCACATCGCTAGGAAATGTAGTTTGTTCAGTTGACGTATTCGTTGTTACAGTCTTTTTACAGCTTGTACATGCACATAAAGTAAAAAGTAAAAATATTGCTGTTGATTTCATTATCAGTTACATTCTTATTCTAAAGTAAATTCAAGTTCATTGGTGGTGTCCATAGCATGTTTTGCTACCCATAATTTAAATGTTCCAGGTTCTACAATCCATTTTTTAGAAGGACCATAAAATGCTAGTTCTTGGGCTGTAAATGTAAAGCTTAAATTCTTGCTTTCTCCGGGTTTGAGTAATACTTTTTCAAACCTTAGTAATTCTTTAACTGGACGAGTGAGACTCCCTACCATGTCTCTAAAATACAGCTGAACAGTTTCTTGAGCTTGATAATTTCCTGTGTTTTTGACCGTTACCGTTACAGTTAATGCTTCATCTTTGGTGATTTTGGTACTTGATAAAGTGATATTTGAATAGTCAAATGAGCTATAACTCATTCCGAAACCAAATGGAAAAGCGGGTAGATATCCAGCATCTAGATAATGGGTCGTATTTCCAAGAGAGCTTTGCCATGCTTCAATTGGGATTTCATACATTTCTACAAATTCATCCGGTTTTACAGGTCTACCAGTCATTTTATGGTTGTAGTAAATAGGCATCTGCCCATTCATTTTTGGCCAGGTTACTGGTAACTTCCCGGACGGAGAAGCATCGCCTATTAATATATCTTTTAGTGCTGGTCCCCCCATAGTTCCTGGATGCCAAGCCATGATAACGGCATCAACTTTATCTATAATCCGTTCGAATGTTATCGGTCTTCCTGCCATTACCACAAGAATAATAGGTTTACCTGTTTTTGCTAATTCAAGAATGAGTTCTTCTTGAGCACCAGGTAAACTTATATCAGCTCTACTGTGTGCTTCACCTGAAAGAATAGCTTCTTCTCCTGCACAAAAAACGATTACATCTGCAGATTCAGCAGTTTGAATAGCTGCTTCGAATTTATCTTTATTTAAGTCTCGGCTAAAGGACAGTCCCTCACTAAACGTTACGTCTAAACTTCGATCTTTTTGTAAGGCCATTTTTGGTGTAATCGTTTTGTTTTTTTCACCATCGAAAGTCCATGTCCCTAGTTGTTCATGCCCTTTATCTGCTAATGGTCCTATTAAAGCAATCTTTTTTGTTCTGCCCAAAGGAAGTGTATTTCTATTATTCTTAAGTAGCACCATTGATTCCAATGCCGATTGCTTCGCAGCATCTAAATGTTCCGGCGCGTAAAGCTTCTCATCAGAAGGATCAAAATATGGATTGTCAAATAAACCAAGTCTGTATTTAATTCGTAAAATATTTCGTACCATCTCGTCAAGTATTTCTTCGGATACTTTTCCCTCAGCGATCAATTCTGCTAAATACTGTTGATATGACGTACTTGTCATTTCCATATCTACCATGGCATTCGCACCAAGTGCTGCAGCATGTTTTTCATCAGCTGCAAAACCATGGGGGATCATTTCAATAATAGACTCCCAGTCACTTACGACAAATCCATCAAATCCCCATTCTTCTCTTAATATAGAACGCATTAAATATTGGTTGCCTGATGCAGGGACTCCATTGACTTCATTAAATCCCGACATAAAAGTAGCTACACCTGCATCAACACTTGCTTTGAACGGTTTTAGATAATTATTATGAAGTGAAAAATCATTGATGTTGGCAGTGTTATAATCTCGACCTCCTTCAGCAGCACCATATCCAACGAAGTGTTTTGCACAAGCTGCAATTGAAGTAGGATCTGTCAAGTCATCTCCTTGAAAACCTTTTACATAGGCCTCAGCCATTCTACTGGTTAAGTAAGGGTCCTCTCCACCTGATTCTGAGATTCTTCCCCATCTTGGATCCCTAGAAATGTCTAGCATAGGTGCGAAAGTCCATCGAATTCCATTACTACTTGCCTCTATAGCTGCAATTCGAGCTCCTTTTTCTGTCAAAGAAGGATTGAATGTGGCGGCTTGACCTAGTGGAATAGGAAATATCGTCTTGTACCCGTGAATAACGTCCCTAGCAAAAATCAATGGTATGCCTCGCGGGCTTTCTTCGACAGCTATTCTTTGTAATTCGGTTACATCTTCTTTGCTTGTCACATTCAAAAAAGAACCAATTTCACCTTTTTTGAGTGCTTCTTTTAGTTCTGGAGGAATGTCTTTTACTCGACTCGATTTTCCCCGTTGAGCTGTCTGACCAATTTTTTCTTGTAAAGTCATCAATGCAAGGATACTATCAATTTTAAGCTCAATAATATCCTGGGAGGATTCTATCTTAGGAGAGACTTGTGAGACTTTAGAAACACTTGTTGAATTGCAGGCATACATAATAAGTAAAATGCCCATCAGAATTAAACTTGCTGTTGGCAGGTGTGGTCTATTTCCTGTTAACATATGGTATTTGATTTATGATTTTGACTCATAAAGGTAAATAATTATTTGAGCTATTATATACCATTTAAACTCTAAAATGTCGATTCAATTCTTTTTAAAATAAGTGATTTCTTCCTTAGGGAATTTCGAAGTAGCTATGGCTATTCCTCCATTTTATAAGTTAAATTCACCTTTTTGTAATTTGAATTTATTGTCTACATTCTAAAATTTAAATGGTATTAAATGTGTGATTTTGTTTTTTATTTTGGGCTTAAAGCCCAAAATAAATTTGTTTGTAATGTATGTTCTCCTTGAGTTGAAAAGAATTTTATTGTTTTAGCCAATTCCAGTTTTCATTATAACAATAAATTATATTTTTACCTTTTATCGTCATGGAAGTCTTTGTGAAAAACCTAAAACATTCCTGTTTACTTTATTAAATTTATTAAAATGAAAGTCCATTTTACACGTCTCATATTCTTATGTTGTACGACTATTTTTTATTTCCCATTAATGAGTCAAGAACACGTTTTACTATCTATAAAAAATGAAAATGATCCCTTGCATGTTGAAAATCTAAAATCAACAATTGGACCAGACATAAAGCATGTATCAATAGAAAATGAAAGCGACACAGATACTGAAATAGTGTATGATTTTGTACCCGTAACAGGAATGGAACTTGCGTTTTCTATGAACACGTTTACCCAGCACCCATTTCAACCTACAATAGGGTATGGTGTTGTTTTTGGCTACTGGTTTGCTCTTACTGAGAAAAGACATTATGCAGGTGTCGATTTTTCTTATGAACAATACCGATACATTTACACACATCCATCCACAGGGGCTGAAACTGTAAATACTCATAATCTGTATACTATTCCGGCATATTATGGATTTAATGTAACGACCTGGCCAGCAAAATTATCAGTAGAAGTAGGGGCGAATGTTAATATACTAAAGAATTCACAAGGAATTATCAATGCACCCAATAATGAAAATGCTGTTCTTAGATTAAGTAATGAAAATTACTTTATCAATAACATTGGAACAAATTTCACTGCACGATTAAAATTTGAGTATATGGTATTTACCGAAGTGAATGCCTTTGTAAGAGCAGGAACCATAGTGAATCATAAAAATTGGTACATAAAAGATTCATTTGAAATCAAGCCTATTCTTTTTACTTTTGATATAGGAATGAGTAAGACATTTGAATAATATTCAAAGTAAACTTTTTCTTTTTTTAATTCATTGTGAACATACAAAACTATGTCTTTTAGATTTTCAACTTTAATAATAATACTCCTTTTTGTTTGTTATGGTTTTCTTGGTTATAGCCAATTCGAAAATACATTCCATGCAGATCATTTTGTAGGTAATGCAAAGACCCAAAACAAGAAGGATCATCACAGTGGTAAGGATGATCTCATTTCATTACAAATGCAGGAAAGTCCCGAAATGGAAATTGTTTATGACTTAATACCTGTAACAGGGATAGAATTTTCTTCTTCGATGAATGCAATGACACAGCATCCATTTGAGCGCAAAATTGGATATGGATTTCAGTTAGGCTATTGGCTTGCTCTTACTGAGAAACGACATTATGTAGGGGTCGATGTATCGTATCACAGATATAGATTTAATTTCACCTATCCCAATAACGGCTTGGTTGTTTCAAATTATCACGACATCTATACCTTGCCTCTTTATTATGGTTTTAATATTACAACATTCCCAACAAAATTATCGGTTGAAGTAGGCGCAAATTTTCTGATTCATAAAGATTCAGAAGGTGTTCTAGATGAAAATTATTTTTTGAATGAAGTCGGAACTAGTTTCATTTCAAGGTTAAAATTCGAATACATACTGTTGACTGGAATGGATGTATTTGCACGTGTAGGAACGGTTGTTTATCATAAAAATTGGCATATACATGATGAGCCTGTTATAAAACCCATATTTTTTACATTCGATTTAGGTGTGAGTAAAACATTTGATTAAATGGTCGTTTAATACTAGTTATCTAAGAGCGTTTTCTCTTTATTTAAAGACGCCAGTTGAATGCATCATTTTAAGCCTCCACCCTTCATCTGTTTCAATAGCAAGTGCGCTTTCTAACCATTTAGCAGATCCTACTAGGCTATCTTGTTGAAAAAAATCAGCCTCATTCCAATAGGCAATTTGCATAGAAGCTCCATATTTTTCAATCGTTATATAGTCCATTTTGTTGATTCTTTTAACAGGTTTTTCTCTAGTATGAAGGCTCAACATATATTTTTTAATGCGGTCGTTGTCCCATATACTTCCTTGTTCTAGAATAATAAAATCCTCAGTATGATATCGACCTATTTTAGTAGTATCCCCAGCTGCCCATAGATCATCAAATGCTCCCTGAATTAATCCTTTTGCAATTTTTTTATCAGCTTCTGTGAGACCATTTGATACATTATTTGTCGGTGTGCAGCCAATCAAAATTATAAAGAGTATACATGCAAGAATAAATTGAAGTTTCATGTTTTTGTTTTTAGTTCGCAATGATTAAAGTTAAGATTTAAATTTTATCTAGTGTGCTCAAGCTATCTAAGTTATTGCTGACTTCGTTTACGATAGGTATCAAGTCAAGTTTTTTAAATAATGTGTCTAACTCCTCATCTGTTCTGTAAGGTCTTCCCCAACTAATATGTCTGTTGTATTTAATGTAATACATTCTGTTAAGAAAAAATGCTAGAGCATCTCCTGAAATATCTTTTTCTAGATAAGCTTGATATAAATGATGGAAGTGTTTCTTGCGTACGTCTCTTTTATTAGCGTGGTGTAATACCGTAAAAATGGCATCTGGGGCTTCTTTTCCATATAATTTGGAATTTGGGAAGCCATGTATTTCAAGATAAGTTTCCGCTTGAAATAAACATTTTGTATCAACTAGCCTCATAGAATCCATTGCCCTTCTATATTCTTTGCTATCAGCCCCTAGATTTTGTTCTGTTTTTATGCAAAAATTACGGATACCTTGATCTTTCTCAAGTAGACGACTAAGAAAATTCTTATGATCTTGAACGGTTTGTAGTGTTTTTATCTCTTCTATTTCATGTTCTTTGTTGGAAATACCGGGGGCACAACAAAGGATTAAAAAAAGAATAATATAAATATAAAAAGACTTCAAGCGGGTTATTTTTTAAATAAAAGTACCTGTTCTATTGTATTATTTCTAAAGACTTGAAAAGCCAGTGTATCAAAATTAAGTTTCAAAATTTTTAATTTTTGAGCACGATTGCTTGCTGCATTTAAATAAAGTGTGTCCTTTTTTATCTTATAAACACCCTTATCAAATTCCTCCATAAACTGAGTTTCATAATGTCCTGTAGATTCGAATGTCATTTCCATTCGATCTTCCCTTAAATATCCAATACTTGGAACTTCCCACTTAACTACTTTCCAATTTCCTTCTAAATCACGTACCTTGAAGTATTCTTTCGAAGAACAGCTGCTTGCTACCAAAGTTACTGCTATGACAAAAATGTTACATACTCTTTGAATCTTCTTTACAAGAATTTCATAAAACATTTGGCTCATGACGTAAAGATAATTGATATTTTAATCTCTTTCATTTTAATTCTTTTTGGGCTTTAAGCCCAAAAAATAATGCGCTATTAATTATTTTAAGTCTTGAAGTATTACCAAATCATGGTATAACAATCAATTTACAAAAGGAGAGAAAAATGTACCTTTACATAAAATCACAAATCATTATGAAATTAGTTTGGACAACATTAATTGTTTTCTCGATCTTTTTTTCAGTTAAGGCAGAGATCTTTATAGTAAATTCTTCCGATAGTTTCAACACTGCGCTTTCAAGTGCAAGTTCAGGGGATAGTATCTTGTGGCAAGAAGGTGTGTATTCGGATGTTTTTTTAGAAATCGATAAAGATGACTTATTTATAGGTGCTCAAAATATAGGGAAAACGGTTTTTACAGGTGCATCATATGCCGAACTTTCAGGAGACGATATGGTCTTTAAAGGTTTTCAATTTCTGGATGGAGATATAGGAGATGAAAATGTGATTGATATAGAAGGTGATCGAATATTGGTTACAGAAATAAATATAAGAGGGTATACATCTTATAAATACCTGAGGGTAAGGGAAGCGAGTCAATATGTAACGATTAGTTACAGTAATTTTGAAAATAGATTGAATGGAGATGATCAGAACGTACTTTCTATTTTAGTTGATGATAATCAACCTGGTTATCATAAAGTGCAATGGTGCTCTTTTAAAAATTTTCCAGGACCTGGAGGAGATTACGGGGTAGAACCAATAAGAGTAGGAGTAAGTACACAAGCAGAATTTATAAGTAGATCTCTAGTTGAGTATTGTTATTTCACGAATTGTGATGGGGATGATGAATTGATATCGAGTAAAGCGACACAGAATGTATATCGTTTCAATACATTTAATGGAAATTCGAAAGGTGAATTAGTACTTCGACATGGTGATCAGGCTATAGTTTATGGTAACTTTTTTCTGAATGGAAGAGGAGGAGTAAGGGTGCGAGAAGGGCAACAACATTACATTTATAATAACTATTTTGATAATTTAAGTGCTCGTTCTATTTATCTTCAAAATGAAGACTCAGATCCATTAGACGATATTAACATTGCATTCAATGTTATTGTCAATAGCGCGGAATTTATTCTTGGAGGAGATGGTTTTTGGGATCCCAAAAATGTTACGATAGCTAATAACATTTTTGCATATCCTGATGATGATTTATTCGAAGACCCTACACAAAATGAAATATGGATTCAAAATATTGCTTTTGGAGATTTAGGGATTGCTCAACCTGCTGAAGGGCTTATTCTAATTGATCCATTAATGCAAGAAAATTCGAATGGGATTTATCAAATAACAGAAATAAGTCCTGCTATAGATACAGCAAGTGATGGATACAAACCTCTATTACAATTTGAAGGAATGGACGATGTAGATGCAAACATTCTATTTGATATCATGCAAGAAAATAGACCTATAGAAACTGTCTTAAAGGATCTAGGGTGCTTAGAATGGCCACATGAACAAACAGCAACTCCATGGGCGACTGAAGAGAATACAGGCCCTCATTATGATAGTTCGAATTTCCCTTCAGCTATACACACATATGATTCCAATGAGTTGTTTGACCTTACTATTTATCCCAATCCTACACATGATATTGTTTATGTAGAAGTTGACTTAAAAAAAGCACTAGATATATCAATTACATTGCTTGATGTTAATGGCAAGGAAATAAGATTATTAAGTAAAGATGAAAAAAAGGTAGGTGTTTATAAGGTCCAAGATTCACTTAAGGATTTACAATCAGGAACCTATTTTTTGAAAGTACAACTTCTTACTGAAAATGGTGGTTCTTTTATTGAAAGTTATATGATTTCAAAATTTTAAGATTTATTATGTCTATCATGTTAGTAAAATAACAACTCTAAACGCTCTAGAATATTGAATAGGATTAAGAAGGTTATGTGAATTGAGTTTCTTTACTATATCAATTACTTACATTAAAATTAAAAGACAATCAGAATGATCATATAAGCAATAATGATATGTTTCTAAAAGGAGATAGGAAATGTTATTTCTTAAATCCCTATTATTGCAAAAATTATAAAAATCAAATCACAAAATTTAAAATCACTTATGCAATTTACCTTTCGACCAACAGTAACGTACCTTATATTATTCATCGTATTTACATTGGCAAGTTGCGGAATTAAAAAAGAGCGTCCCAAAATGGAAGATACAGCGATATCTATTCAAGCTAAAAATTGGCCTAAATTAAAAGGTCAGGAACTCGACCCTGCAATTGAAGCTAAAATAGATGAAATTTTACCTAAACTTACTCTTGAGCAAAAAGTAGGACAAGTCATTCAAGCAGATAATGGATCAGTCACACCTGCAGAAGTTAAGAAATATAGATTAGGATCTGTTTTAAGTGGAGGAAATTCTGCACCTGGTCCTTTGCCTTATGCGGACACCAAGACTTGGTTATCAAAAGCAGATGAATTTTTTAATGCTTCGATAGACGAAGAAGGAGTTGAAATAGCCATTCCAGCTATATGGGGGATTGATGCAGTTCATGGTCATACCAATCTAAAAGGGGGGATTGTATTTCCACACAATATTGGATTGGGAGCAATGCGAAATCCGGATCTTATTGAAAAAATTATGGCTGTTACGGCATTGGAATTAACTGTTTCAGGACATGACTGGACTTTTGCTCCTACATTAGCTGTGCCACAAGATGTCAGGTGGGGGAGGTCTTATGAAGGGTTTTCAGAGGATCCAGCTGTTGTAAAATCATATGGTGATCGAATCGTTTACGGTCTTCAAGGAAGAAGTGGAAATGGAGATTTTATGGGAGAAGGTAGAGTAATTTCTTGTGCTAAACATTTTCTTGCGGATGGTGCTACGCACAAAGGAGTTGATCAAGGAGACGCGAAAGTTAGTGAACAAGAATTGATTGATACGCATGCAGCTGGTTACTATAGTGCATTGGGTGCTGGTGTACAAACTGTAATGGCTTCTTTTTCTAGTTGGAATGGTCGTAAATTGCATGGAGATAAGGATCTTTTAACAGATGTTTTAAAAAATCAATTGGGATTTAATGGATTTATTGTAGGAGATTGGAATGGACATGGACAAGTTCCAGGATGTAGTAACACAAGTTGTGCGCAGTCTTTAAACGCAGGGCTGGATATGTTTATGGCTCCTGATAGTTGGAAAGGTTTGTATAAAAGCACATTAAAACAAGTGAAAGATGGCACTATTCCAATGTCAAGATTAGATGATGCAGTCAGAAGGATATTGAGAGTTAAAATAGCTTCAGGAATATTCGAAAAGGGAGCACCAAGTACACGAAAAAATGCAGGCGATGAAAGTCTTTTGGGTTTACCCCAAAATAGAGCTATTGCACGACAGGCTGTAAGAGAGTCTATGGTTTTGTTAAAAAACAATAATCAATTGTTACCGCTTGATGCGTCCAAAACGATTCTAGTAGTCGGTGAAGGAGCAAATAGTATTTCTAAAGCATGTGGTGGTTGGACCTTGTCATGGCAAGGTACTGGACATAAAAATGAAGAATTCCCTAATGCGGAAACAATTTTGTCAGGAATTGAAGAAGCGGCAAAAGAAGCTGGTGGGAAAGTAATTTATGACCCCAAAGGGAATCAAAATATTCCTGCAGATGTCGTTATTGCAGTTTATGGCGAGGATCCATATGCTGAATTTCAAGGTGATCGAAAGAATCTTGATTTTGTGCCAAATGATTTTGATACCGATAAATTGAAAGTATATAGAGAAAATTCAATTCCCGTTGTTTCCGTTTTCCTTTCTGGAAGACCAATGTGGTGTAATCCTGAATTAAATAATTCAGATGCATTTGTAGCAGCATGGTTACCTGGTAGTGAAGGTGGTGGGATTTCAGACTTACTTTTTAAAAGAGATCCATCCTATGATTTTAGTGGAACACTTTCTTTTACATGGCCATCTTCGGCTGTCGTTTCGGAAAATAATGAAGCATTGTTTGATTTAGGTTATGGCTTGAAGTATGATGATTCTCAAGAAATTGCAGAATTTTCAGAAGTTTCTGGTTTAGAGAATAGTGCAGTTGCATCTACAGGTAAATTCTTCCAAAAAGGCATAGCTGTTGAACCTTGGGAATTAGCATTCAATGCAGGTGATTTGTTTAAACAAATAGCAAGTTTTCCAACATCTGCTGGAGGTTTAATTGTAAGTAAAACAGATCATTTAGCACAAGAAGACGCCTTAAGAATTAAGTTCACCACTAATGGACAAGATGATATGCGTATTTCAAGCAGCACTCCTTCTGATATGTCTCGACAATCAAATGGAGCAATGGAAATTGCTTTTTCTTCGAAGTCTTTTTCAGGATCCAATGGAACAGTAGAAATAGGGATGTGTGATGAAAATACTGGTTGTAAGTTTGTGAACATTGATATAAAGGGATCAGATTGGAAGGAATATCGATTAAGTTTAAGCTGTTTTGATAAACTTGGTGTTGATATGTCTTCTATTGTTTCTGTGATGACTTTAAAAGGAAAGGATGGTTTGGATATAGGTTTAAGCAATGTTCGACTAGAATCGGACACAGATGCAAAACCGGGATGTGATGGCAATTAATTGGCAAA
>JAHDGD010000039.1:0-15955 GCA_020627825.1 Saprospiraceae bacterium | reverse complement strand
TAAATAGTGATGTGGTCATATCTAGAAGTTATGTAGTTATTTAACCATTTAAAGAAACTTATAGTGAACCTTTACTTTTTAGATGATGATTATATGATTAATCGTTATCATGAACTCACCTTAACGTCAACTGCTGCTGATTATGATTGTTCTATAGAATTTTTTGAAGATCCAGACTTATTATTTGAAAAATGTTTAGACTCACACCATTTTCCTGATCTTATATTTTTAGATATAAATATGCCTATTATGGACGGATGGGATTTCATTGAAGAATTTAATCGACGTTATCCAATTTCTAAAACTAAATTTGTAATCCTTACTACTTCAGACAACCCATCAAGTAAGGAGAGGGCGAATACAATTCGTAATGTCCATGATTTCACAAATAAGCCTTTGTCTAATCTACTTTTTGCCTCATTTATAAAACAGATTGCGGCAAATCCTGTCGAGTAAAGCTATTAAAATGGACAAGGTCCAGGTAAAGGTTGTTTAGTTTCTAGTTCTAATGCGAAAGATGAATCAATAATCGATTGGTTCAATATATCTGCTATAGATCCTTGAAAAATTTGATTTCCATATCCAGTAGTATTCATGTGAGCTCTAATGATTATGCTATCTGTAGAATCTATGTTTATAGGTCCACCACTTCTCGTAAAAGGTTGCTCATTTACATGGCTATGGCCCAGTATTCTTCTATATACTAAGTCACCATTCGGAGTGATGACTTCCCACCAATTCGCATATTGTTCACACCCAGTATCAGGACTTTCTATCGTCACAGAAAGCGTATAGGATCCAGCATTTCCTGAGACTGAAACGTCAATAATTTTTGCTAGTTCAGACTCGTTTTGTTCTTCAGGAATTTCTTCTTTTGACATTTGACATGCTATTGAAGTAAAAATAAGTGTTGAGCAAAATAATGAAATATTTAAGTACGATCTAAAGCCCATTTTAAAAATATTGAATTTAAATGTAAACAATCTCTTTTTTATAGACAACTTGATCGGACCTCCATTAAATTTGGAAGTCCGTGAAAGGATAAATTTGTCATAATGAAAGATGGGATTATGCACTATTTCTACTGGCATTAATAATTCCAAACATAGTCCTCAAAATCATCTTATGGTAGACAGTTGATTGAGAAGTTCTAGATTTTGTAAGGGCATATTGTTGAATAGTCAATAATGGTAAAACAAGCTGCTCCCTTAATGTTATAGACAATCTTGTATCAGGTGCACTTTCTAAAAGTTTCTTTTCCTGTGTAACTTTAAGTAGGATTCTTTTAGTTAATTGAAATTCATCATGAATCAAATTCCAAATTTCACCATACTTTTCATGATCCTTCAAATAAGAAGTTAAGGGGAAATAGCATTTTGATAAAGCCATCATACTATTTTGAACAAGGGTTTTAAAAAATAATGATTCTTGATACAATTGTTGGACCTCATTTAGTTTACCTTGTTTTTCATATTGAGCTAATGCTGTACCTAATCCAAAAAACCCTGGAACATTTTGCTTCATTTGACTCCAACTCCCAACAAATGGAATCGCTCTTAATTTAGCTAATGTCAATTTCCCACCACCAGCTCTTTTAACTGGTCTAGAGCCTATATTTGTTTCACCATAATAAGGAAGGGTGCCAAGATCTTCTAAATATTCTAAAAAATAAGGATGATGTTTAAAAGAAACATACGTCGAAAGCGAAATGGTACCTAGATCTTCTAATATTTCTCTTTGATGCTTACTTAAGCTATCCATTCCATCTGAAAAAACGGCATTTTCTAGTCCTGCAGTTAAAAGTTGCTCAATATTAAATTGAGCAGAGTCAATCGTTCCAAAATTTGAGCTGATGGTTTGGCCTTGAATAGTCAGTTGAACTTGCTTGTCTTCTATTGTATTCCCTAAAGATGCATAAAATCTATGCGTGTTTCCGCCTCCTCTTGCAGGTGGTCCTCCTCGACCGTCAAAGAATATAGCTTCTATTCCATAAGACCTTGAAATCTCTGTTAAATTTTCTTTCGCTTTAAAAATTGACCAATTTGCACTCATGTATCCACCATCTTTAGTTCCATCACTGAAACCCAACATGATAGTTTGTACATTTCCCCTAGTAGCCAAGTGCTCTCTATATTCTTTGTTGTTATAAAGATAACTCATTTCTTCTTTAGCATTTCTAAGGTCATCAATGGTTTCAAATAAAGGCACAATGTCTACATCCAAGTTATGGTGTCGCAATAGTTTCGCTAAACGAAAGGACATCATGATATGAGAAGCATGTTGAGAATTACTAATAATCATCCGATGACATGCACGTGATCCATTATTTTTTTGAATCTCTTCCATTAAGGGGAAGCATTCCAAAAGATCTTGAACAACTGGATCATCCACTTCGAAAGTAAGATCATCCGTAGTGATATCGTCAATGAATTTTAGTCTACCTGATTCACCTTCGTTCCATAAAGAAGCAGAAGGCTTTTTATTATGCTCAACAATCCGATTAAACAGAGCTTCATAAATGCTGCTATCTTGACGAATATCCAATGTTGCTAGATGCATTCCAAATACCTTAACTTTTGTTATCATATTTCGAACTTTATCAACAAATAATCCTTGATGATCTTTTTCTAACTCATTTTTCACCCATCTGAGATCTTCAAGTAGCTCATTTGAATTTGAATAACTATTCTTTTCTTTATTGATCCCATCATATAATCTCTTTTCAATCAAGTGCACTTTATCATAGATTTTGGGAAAAGTTAGTCTGCGCTTTAATTCTCTAATATCTCTAAAATATAATATCTGAATAGTGCGACGAAGTCGATTAGCCACTCTTCTTGAAATATCAGCGTTTACAAAAGGGTTGCCATCTCGATCGCCTCCAGGCCAAAATCCCATTTCCACTAAACATTCATCTTCTAAAGTACTTCCTATTTTATGTAGCTCATTTTCTAACCTAAAAATCACCTTACTAATCGAAGGATAAAATATATTTTCTAAATACCAACATAATGACACAGCCTCATCATATGGTGTAGGCTTTGTCTTTTTTAAAAAAGGTGTTTTACCTAATTGCTTTAAGTAAGCATCAACTTCAGTAGTGTCATTTTTTTGAATAGCTTTTCCTAAATCAGTTATAATGCCAAGAACAGATCCAGGATAAAATTGGGTAGGATGTGCAGTCAGAACAATTCTTAATGAAAAGTCTTTTAGTTTTGCTTTCAATGGATCCATCTTTTTTAGAGTACGTGCTCTTTCAAATAGTGCCGGAACAGTTCCAGGACCGTTAAGATGATGAACTTGATTAAATGCAGCATCTTCTACTGAGTCGAATAATACGACTTGTCTTTCAATGTATTGTATAAATTGAAATAGTATATCGTTTTGTTCTTTTTCTGAAATAGTAGGAAAGTACTCATTAAAAAATGTTTGTATAATTTGGCTAGGACTTTGTCCTTCATTAAAGCCTTTTTCACACACATTATTTAATAGGGGTAAATAGGTGCCCGTTCTTTCCGTATTACCAAAAGGAAGATTGAGAAAAAGGGAATTGTATAATTGGAATTTTAACGCAACATGTTCTTTAAATGAATTTGACATAGTAAAAAGATTGTGATTTTATATTGACCAAGATACAATTTCACGTAACTATATAATTGAAATCAACATTGCTAATTTTTTAGAAACAATCAATTTCCCTACCGCAATTATCTAAAGCATTTATAATGCGGTATCTGATAACTAAAATACTTCGTCATCAAACTCATCCCATTCTGATTCTTTCCTTTTCTTTACTTTATATGCAATGAGCCAAAGAATAAATGAAACCAATGCCACAAATAGAAAACATAAGACAGAAATGAAAAGTACATTAAAGTCAGTAGTGTTAATAGAAGGACTCATGGTATCTCTTATTCGCACGGTAGGTCCAAAAGTGTTGTCCTGAAAACTAGTTAGGTACAGAATGAAAATACTGACATACATACCCATTGACCCAATTATACCCCATAATAATATAGGATAAACTTGTATGAGAAATGGATTATTCGTTTTAAGCTTGTTGTACTTTTTGCCAAATAAAAGAATAATACACAAAAGAAAAATGACAAATAGACTTATAATAATGGTAGTAAAAGAATTCATTAATCTCAGTTTAGAATAAAATTAAACATTTCCTTTCGTATAGATAAAAGCTGGATGCGAGCACGAAGAATTGCTAATTTTGTTTTATTCATGCAAATTTATTTGACTATGGTAGATTGAAATCAAGAGATGTATGGTTTTACTTAAATTAGGCATTGTAAAAATATTACCCCTTCCAGACTCATACCCCTTTTTCCTTTTTGGGCCCTAGAGCCCATAAAAAAAAGCTGAATAAAATTCATCATTCAGCTCTTAATTATCTAGCTTATTATTTTTAAATTTTTATGATCTTGCCAGAATAGACTTCTTTCTTCGTTTGGATTTCATACAGGTATAATCCTGATAAAATTGCTTTAGGTAGCTGAATTGGAATACTTGTTTTTTCTAGGTTGATCTCTTTAGTCATGATGACTACTCCCGATTGATCTTTTAAAATAAACGTTGCTTCACCTTTATGAGGATGTTCGATGTCAAGAACAAAATCTTGTAGAAAAGGATTAGGGTGAATGGTATATTCGAATGTTCGTTCAGTATCGTGATCTGCTCCTATAAAATCAGCCTCTATACTTGATTCAGAAACTTCTATATCAGTAACATCACCAAGTCTTAAACCAACTAGATTTACTTTGTATGTATCTTCTTTAAGATCATTGACAGTCGATTCGTTTTCATATGTTTCTCCTTCTTCCATTGAAATATTCGAATCATAGAAATACCATGTTGGGTCAAGATCATAAGTTGTAGGATCTTTCACATAGTTGAATAAGATCAAGTAATCCTCGTTTGTTATATTGCCATCTTGATTTATATCTGCTGCCATTTTTTGATAAGGTGAAAAGTCAACAAATCCTTCTAAGTAGGCTCTTAATTCTACAACATCACCATAATTCACTCTTGATGTGAGCTCATCATCACTAACCACTGAAATGCTGTAATCGTGATAGTGGGGCAACTCAGGGAATTCATAGATCTCTCCATAGTTTTCAAGATATGTTGAAGTTGTAGGATATACCATCTCTGTAGTTTCTGTCCACACTGTATCTATTGAATAGAAATAGATCCAAGTTCCAGAGGCGTTTTGGAAGGAATCTGTATAAGTTTCGATTACTTCGAAGGTCATTACAGGCATTTCGATTCCTTCATGTGCAGTTCCTTCTGCTTTCAAAGTAACGTTTCCAGGATGTCCTCCATAATGTAGGGAGAGATGACCTGATAAGGTAGAATATTCGTCGCTATCTTCGCAATCTTCTATTTCGGCAGCATTATTTTGAACTCTTATATAGGTGTTGCAATAACTTTGCTGTCCGTTTTCATCCGTTACCCACATTTCTACGTCATTTCGTCCTACATCATCACAAGTAAAAATACGAACGTTGTCGTTAGGATCTGAAGAGAATGAAAAGAATAATTCTTCATCATCCTCACAAGAAGCATAAGACCCTACATCCAAGTCACTTGCCCACACTTCAACCATTCCTTCGTCGTTTGTCCCATCTCCATCACTGTCAATTCCCATTAAGGCAATTGATAAACCATAATAACAATATGGTGTAGGAGTTGTCTCATCTATAACGGTTACATTAATTTTGCACACTTCAGGTGTGTCACTGCAGCCTAATGAAGCGATGAATGTCACTTCAGTCGTACCTATAGGGTAAAATCCGCTTGCATCTTCTTTATTTTCATTTGCAAAAGGCGAGTCATTTGTGATTTGGACCACATCACTGCATTCACTTTGCATAATTTCAATCAAATCAACATCAACAAATGCACCGTCGCATTCATGTGTGCCAACTGTAATATCAGATGGACAGGTAAGTTCTGGTAAATCACTTACCGTTACATCTATTTCTTGAAAAAACTTAAAAATACCATGACCTGTGTATACATTAAAGTCACAACAATTGATTAATTCCCATTCTCTTACAACCTTTTTACAAGCCCCTGATAATTGAAACGTTTTATCGGAATAAGAGTAACCGATCATAGAACATGGTCCTTCCGTCCATGTTGGTTGCTGATAACCGGGAGGTAATGCTTCAGGAGATAGGTCAGGATTACATCCCGTCACTTGAAGACCAGTAAGAGGCCAATTGATATTTGCTTCGCTAAAAGTCGATCCATCACCTACAGAAATGATTTGAGAGCAAGTCTCGTTTACCATTCCGTAAGGATTATATACGGTCCAAGTCCGAATTATGTCTCCTTGGTCACAATGATTGAGATCATAGGTTACTACAGGATATCCTGCATCATGCCATCCAGAATAGTCTTTGTATTGAGCATTGCCATATGCCGACAGATCGTAAATATCAGCATTACAATCTATGGTTACATCAGCTGGGCACACAAGTTCAAATGCGTACATACTATTCGAAACGGAAAAGAGTAAAAGTAAAAAGCTTAGTCGTATAGGGAGTATAGATTTCGCTTTCATATTATAAGATTTTAATGTAAATAAATTCATTGTAAATTTATAATCATTTATTTACATATTATAATATTTTTTAATATATAAACTGTAATGTATTATACTTTATAATTGCCATATGTAAAATTCATATGATCAATTGGTAAAATATTTTACTTTTAATTATATATGGGTTGTAAGATTTTGGTGAATGAATGATTTTTTAATATCTTAGGAAGCGAAAAGGAACTTCAAGGAGTCTTTTTTTAGTTGTATGTATGCAGGATGGATCAATTTATGAAAGTTTTATTAATCTTATTAGCATTAACTTTTTCTTTTGAGGCTTACGCCCAAAATCAAAAAGAAGTATTTTGTACGGAATTAGTTCGACAACTTCCTAATGATTCAAAGGAAGTTATTCGATTGACTAATACTTCTGAAATAAGGCTCAATGATTTGAATTCAGGGGCGTTATATCAATTGGCCTTTGTTAAAAATGAAAGCCAATATGACTTAATCATACGAGCTATAGATGAAAAATGTTTTTCAAGCTTAACTCCTGTTACTTTGTATTTCCGAAACGGTGAAAAGATTCAGTTTAAAAGTTCCAATAAAGAAAATTGTAAATCTTTATTAACTGTTAACCTTGGTTCAATTCAAGAATCAAATCAGGTTCAAGTTCAGTTGTTGGAACACTACTTAATTGGGATACAATACTTCACATCATCGGAAGAAGTTGTTAAGTTGAAAGTAGGAACTCCTCAAAATGAGCTCATCCAAGAGCTATTTGAATGTATTTCAAAATAACAAGCTCATTTTTTCTTTATAGTTCATTCTACAGAAAACGGTAGCTTTTTATGTTTCATATTATGTTGATTGAACCAAAATAATTCAGGTTCAAACATTTCTTATACTATTTGCATTTCAAAATGACGTATTAAATATCGCTAATAAAATGATTAAGTTTAAGGCGAAAAACACAGTCATATCTGTAGATACGACGAATGAACAACTTTTCTGGCATAAGCAAGAATTTCGACGTTGAAGTCGAAATAAGTTGTGAACCGTAACTTGATGTTTCGGATGGGATGCAACGCAGAAATTAATCATTTTAGTAGATAGAAATACGCAATTTTGGAGCGCAAATAGTATTATAAGCCTTAGTTAGGGATTAATTGCGAAAGCAAAAATTAAAGAAAACACTTTATTCAAGGCGTTTTGTTGAAAATGTGTCGAGCCACATTGAAATAAATCAAAGCAGAAGAAGGCAAAATGCTTTGATTTTCCTTAAAATTTGTAGGTCAAAGATTGACTTTCAAAATCAGATATTGAGGGTTAAAGTCTACATGATTCATTGACAATCAAATGCATACAATACAACCAATTGCGAGCTAATATCCCCGAAGTCAGGTTATTAGCATTTTACAAAATTCGAGTTAAATCTTCAAAATTTAAGTGTAATCTTAAAACAGAAATGGTATTTAACAGTATTTTTAGCCTAAGTTCTGGATGGGTTGTGTGTAAGAAAAAACGCTCTTCATTCAGTATTTAAGTTTAATTATTTGTCACAGAGCTGAAGCTTTCATAGGTCGGTTCAATAATTCAAAGACATGAAAGAATTTTCTATTGTAGTAAATGAAAAAGAGCATACCGTTCGGGTGCATGAAGATACCCCCTTGTTGTGGGTTTTAAGGGACCATCTTAAATTAACAGGAACAAAGTTTGGATGTGGAATCGCACAATGTGGAGCATGCACAGTTCATATAGATGGAGATGCTATGAGGTCTTGTATTTATCCTATAAGTGCCCTTGGAGAATCTAAAGTCACCACCATTGAAGGGTTATCTACAAAAAATGATCATCCATTACAAGAAGCATGGGTCAAACATGATGTTCCTCAGTGTGGTTATTGTCAGAGTGGGCAAATTATGACAGCTGCAGCCTTCTTAAAAGAATCAAAAAACCCTAGTGATAGTGAAATCGTAGAAGCAATGTCAGGGAATATATGCAGATGTGCAGCTTATTTAAGAATAAAAGAAGCAGTTAAAACTGCAGCAAAATCATAGAAGGATGGGAGAGCAAACATTAAATAGAAGGACATTTTTACAGATGAACGGAATCGCGGGAACAGGTCTTGTTCTTGGTTTTAATTTCTACAGCTGTAAACATGCAAGTGAAATTCGAGCAGAAGCAAAAGAATGGTCTGAAATGAATGCATTTTTATCTATTGCAGACAATGGACAAGTCACAATCATGTCACCCAATCCTGAAATAGGACAGGGTGTAAAAACATCTATGCCCATGATCATAGCAGAAGAGCTTGACATAGATTGGAAAGACGTAATAGTAAAGCAAGCTCCATTTGATGCTGTAAAATATACACGTCAAGTAGCTGGTGGATCCCAATCGATTCGAAAGGGGTGGACAGCTTTGCGGACAGCTGGTGCTACCGCAAAAGAAATGCTGAAAAATGCTGCTGCAGAACAATGGAATATTTTACCTGCACAATGTACTGCTTCAAGTGGTTGGATTCATGGGCCGAATGGAGAAAAAATGAGTTATGCTGACCTTGCTCCATTAGCAAAAGAACAAGCTGTTCCTACTGATGTCACTTTAAAGGATCCTTCTGAATTTACAATCATAGGGCATAGTAAAATGAATGTAGATCTTCCCGATATCATTTCAGGTAAGCCTTTGTTTGGTATGGATTTTTATCGAGAAGGAATGGTATACGCAAGCATACTTAAAGGTCCTTTTGGAGCTCGAATTGAGCGCTATGATGATTCAAGAGCACGCGCGTTAGAAGGGGTTATTGATGTACTGCAACTGGAAGATAAACTTGCGATTATAGGAGTTGATACATGGACATGTTTCAAAGCCAAAAAGCTTATAGATGTTCAATATAAGAATCAAAAAACAAAATGGGATTCTGCTGATATTTCGAATAATTTGAAAAATTTGGTTCGTTCCAATAAATTGGTTGTGAAAAGAGAAGATGGAGATGTTGACAAAGCATTTTCTACAGCAGATCAAATTATCGAAAGATCTTACTCGGCTCCATTTTTAGCTCATAATACAATGGCTCCCATGAATTTTTTCGCTCATGTAACATCGGATAAAGTTGAATGTGTAGGGCCTATTCAAACACCACAATGGACTCAAGGAAGAATTGCTACTTTACTTGATCGCCCTAAAGAAGATGTTACGATAGAAATGACTCGAATGGGAGGTGGTTTCGGACGAAGACTTTACGGTGATTTCGCTCTAGAAGTAGTAGAAATTTCGTCAAAAATAAATAAGCCAGTTAAACTTGTTTATTCTCGAGAAGATGATATGACTGGTGGAATATACCGACCAGCCAGTGAGTATATTTTTAGAGCTGCGTTGAAAAATGGAGAGCTAGTGGCATATGAGGTTTTGGGTGCATCAGTCAATGATAAGAACTGTGTACGACCAGACTTTTTTCCTGCAGGTTGTTTGCAACATTATAGAGTTAGTGCAGGAGCGCTTGAAAGCGATATAACCACAGGTGCTTGGCGAGCTCCGGTAACTAATTTTGTGGCATATGCTGAACAAAGTTTTCTGGATGAAATAGCAGAAGAGCTATCGATTTCTCCTCTCGATTTAAGACTTAAAATGCTAGATCAAGCCATTCAAAATAAACTGGATAATCCAGATTTAGAATATGAATTTGACCCATTAAAATTTAAAGGAGTTTTACTAGATGTTGCTGAAAAAAGCCAATATAAAGGAAAGGAGAAACAACTGGGATTAAGTGCTTACTATTCCCATAATACCTATGTGGCAGAAGTTGTTGAACTTAATGAAATGAATGTTTCAAAGATTTATTGTTCTATAGATTGTGGTATCGTGGTTAATCCTATTGCTGCAGAAAATCAAGCTCAAGGTGGCGTATTAGATGGAATGGGACATGCCATGTATGGTGCTTTAACTTTCAACAAAGGTGAGGTAGAACAACAGAATTTTCATCAATATAAGTTGATCCGTATGAATGAAGTACCAGATGTGGAGATTCATTTTATCAAATCTACAAATGATCCTACAGGTCTTGGAGAACCAACATTGCCTCCTATAGGGGGTGCACTCGCCAATGCTTTTTATCGAGGAACTGGAAAAAGGATATATAGCCAGCCATTTATGGATGTTTTACAGGATGTATTGGGTTAATTTAAAAAGTTTGAAATGATTCGTTGTATACTATATACTCTAGCCATTCTATTTTGTTCATGTGGAACAGTTGAAAAAGAAAAGGATATGTATAATCCTCCTGCTGAAGGATTCAATGAAGAACAATCTGATAGCAGAGCTATAACTATTGCCGATTCTGTTGTATGGGCACATGGAGGACGTGAAGCATGGGACGCTACATCCTATATAAAGTGGAATTTTTTTGATGCTAGACGTCATGTATGGAATAAAAATACAGGAGACCTCCTTATTGAAGGGATAAGAGATACTTTTTATATTGAAATGAATCTCGATAATATGGAAGGGAAAGTAAATTACAGGGGTGAAGAACTCACTCATCCAGATAGTCTTTCAAAGTACTTACAACTTGGGAAGGAAATGTGGATTAATGATGTGTATTGGTTGATCCTTCCCTTCAAGCTCAAAGATTCAGGTGTTACTTTGTCGTATCTAGGGTCAATACAAAACGATAGTTTAGGTAGAATGGAACAAATCAGTTTGACTTTTGACAATGTTGGGGTGACTCCGGATAACAAGTATGTATTAACAATTAATGGTGCTGATTACACCATTCACCAATGGGATTTTTTCCGAAATGCACAGGATGTTGCTCCTCAATTTTCAACGAAATGGACGAACTATAAAGCGTATGGAGATATCATTTTATCAAGTGGAAGATCTACGTATGAACTGACTGAAATAGCTGTAGGGGATTCTTTGCAACGCTATTTTAATTTAAATGATATAACTAAAGAATAAAAGGAAATATCGTTTTTTTGAAAACCATTATTCACGTCAAATTAAGGAGCTATCGAAAACTTTTGCGTCAGTTGCCTGAAAGGACCTTTCTTGGAAAGGTTCACGAACAACGTGAGTGATGAGCGAAAAGCGAAACCTGCAAGGGAACGCCCGGACGCCCTATTTTAAGCAAGTCGAAGTAAGCATAAATAAAATGGCTGCCAACAGTATGGGCAGCCAGTGCTACATAAATGCTATACGGGATTATTAAACAGAAAAGTAATATCCTTACTTTTCGTTATTGCATGTTATACCATTTAAATTCTAAATTGTCGCATAAATTCTTTTAAAATACGTGATTTCTTCCTTAGAAAATATCGAAGTAGCTAAGGCTATTCCTCTATTTTATAAGTCGAACTAACATATTTGTAATTTGAATTTATATGTGACAATCTAAAATTTAAATGGTATTATGTATTTATCAGTTTAATGAGCTGATTCTTTAAGTAGTTCTGGGAATTTCTCTTGAAATTTTTTAAGTCTAGGAATTGAAACCGCTCTTACGTAAGGTTGATTGGGATTTCTCTTTTCATAATTCTGATGATAATCTTCAGCATCATAAAATGCTTCAAGAGGAACAACTTCAGTAGTGATTTTACTAAAGGTCCCTTCATCTAATAATTTTTGAATATAGGCTTCAGCTAATTCTTTTTCCTTGTCATTCTTATAAAAAATTGCTGAACGGTATTGTCTACCTCTATCAGGTCCTTGTTGATTCAATGTTTCAGGATTATGAGAACCAAAAAACACGACTAATAAAGTTTCGTAATCAACAACTTGAGGGTCGTAAAATACTTCAACAGCCTCCGCATGATCTGTTCGACCATAGCTAACTGCATTATAATTAGCATCATCTGCAGTCCCTCCTGAATATCCCGATACTGCTTCGCTTACGCCTTTTACAGATTCGAAAATTGCCTCTACACACCAAAAACATCCTGAAGCAAAGATGGCACTCTCCATCCCTTCTTTTTGCTTGTTAATTTCAATTTTTTGCTCATTTGGTTGCTGGAAGTTTTCGGCATTTGGAGAACATTTTCCAGACGTAAAAATGAGAAGTGTGGCACTGATAAAAATGATTAGATTTTGCATATTTTTTATTTTCACATTGTTTTATAAATGGGTTGTGGCTCGTTTTTGTTTTAGGTGATTGAAAGAATTAACTAAATTTTATACTTCTCCTGCTCCTTGACGAATAAGCTCCACTTGACTAGAGGTGCAATCTAAAACTGTTGTAACTTCACCTGAAGAAGGTCCACCATCAATAAATAAATCAATATCATTTTTGTAAAATTCTGATAGCTCGAAAGGATCATTGGATAATTCTGAGCTTTCACCACTGTTAAGAGAAGTTGATAGGATGGGTTCATTCAATTCTTTAATGATTTGCTGCAGGATTCTATGGTCTGGAATTCTTACCCCAACTTCCTTTTTACTATTTTCAAAACTTTTTGTAACAATTTTACTCGCTTTAAAAATAAAGGTATACGGCCCAGGAATAAGTTGTTTTACAGATCTGAATATAACGTTGCTGTAGTTTTTAGTATAGGTTGAAAGACTCTTCATATCGTGAAAAAAAAGACTTAAATTGGATTTTTTTTCAGGTTTCCCAGTAAGCTTTAGAATCTTATTAATGCCTTTTTTATTGTTCATAAGACATCCCATAGAGTAAACACTATCTGTCGGAAAGATGAATATTCCCCCCTTATTAAGAATATCTACGACAGACATCAGTTCGTTATATTGTAGGTCTTCATACTTTTCTTTTTGGATATATTCCATTTGATTTTTATAGGTAAACTTATAAAATTAATATTAACACTTTATTATGTTTTGAAAAGTAAACAATTTTGCTTCAACATAGTAATATTGTTTATGAATCGAATGAAACAAACCGTCCAATTTCTTTTTTTGTGTGTATTCATTAACTTTTCTTTTTCGGCTTACGCCCAAAGAGGAGGTAATGGAGGCTCAAGAGGTGAGCGACCGCAACTCGTTTTAAAAGGGCAAGTAGTTGATAAAGAAAGTGGAGCAGGATTAGAATTTGCTACAATTTCCGTTTTCTCTAAGAAAGATAGTACTGTCATGGGCGGAGGTCTTAGTATGACTGATGGGGTTTTTGAAGTGCAAACTAAGCCTGGTCGATTGTTCGCCGAAATTGAATTTATTGGTTATAATAAGACAGTTATTGATCCATTACCAATAGATCGTGATGCTATACGCAATGGTGATAGAATTGTAGAATTGGGTAAGATAGAAATGAGTGTTTCTGCTTCGCAACTTGATGAGGTTACGATACGAGCTGAAAAAAGTCAGAACACCTTTTCGCTAGATAAACGTGTATTTAATGTAGGAAAAGATTTAGCGAATAGAGGTGGAACTGCAGAAGATATCTTAGACAATGTTCCATCCGTAACAGTCGATATTGATGGAACTGTAAATTTGAGAGGAAGTACAGGAGTTAGAATCTTGATTAATGGACAGCCTTCTAGTTTTGCAAATGAAGCTGATGGTCTGAAAGCTTTCCCAGCTGACATGATTGAGCGAGTAGAAGTAATAACGAATCCATCGGCTCGATATGAAGCAGAAGGGATAGCAGGGATCATTAACATAGTGCTGGTTAAACAGCGTGAAAGTGGCTTCAATGGTGCATTTAACTCTTCGGTTAGTTTCCCTTTAGGAGCAAGTTTAGGTGCTAATGTAAATTACAGAAAAAATAAGATCAATTGGTTTGCTAATTATACGATAAATTATAGATCAAGTCCAGGATTTGGCCAACTTTATCAAGAGGTTTATTTAGAAGATGAGACGCTTCAAACTGAGCAATATCGTGATATGCAACGATTCGGTCTTTCCAATACATTGCGAGGAGGGATGGAATACTTTTTTACAGATAAATCAAGTATCTCAGGTTCCATTCAATATAGAGTAAGCGATGATGGAAGATTGACTGGATTGACTTATCTTGATTATGTACAGCCAGCAGATGAACCATTCAGTACGACAAATAGACTAGATACAGAAAGTGAAGATGAGGCAGGACTACAATATAATGTCGACTATAAACATGAGTTTTCTTCTAGAGATCACACATTAAATGTTAGGTTACAATACGAAGATGAGGGAGAAGTTGAATCTAGTGATTTAGTACAAAATCAAGTGATCAATGGAACAGAAATTCCTACCTTATTCCAAAGGTCCAATAATAATGAAGGGCAACAGAATTATACCATCAGTGCTGATTATGTTCAACCTATAGGTGGTAAAAAAGACCATAAATACGAATTGGGCTATCGAACATCTGTACGGAACATTCGCAACGCATTTAAAGTGGAAGATTTAATTGATGATGAGTGGGTTCCTTTAGTAGGCTTTACAAATGATTTTAATTACGACGAAGACATTCATGCGCTTTACGGACAATATGGCAATAAGTTTGGAAAGTTTAGTTTTCAGGTTGGACTGAGAGCTGAATATGCCATAATAAATACGGAATTACTCAATACGGGAGAGCAGAATAAAAGGGATACTTTAAATTTCTTTCCTTCAACATTCTTGAATTATAATTTCAACGAAGCGAACGCATTGCAGATTAGTTATTCAAGAAGAGTAAGACGACCAAGGTTTAGAGATTTAAACCCATTTTTCTCTTTCAGCGATCCAAGAAATTTTTATAGTGGAAACCCAAATTTGAATCCAGAATACACAGATTCTTATGAATTGAATTATCTAAGGTACTGGGAAAACGCGACACTTTCAGGAGGTGTATTTTATAGAAGAACAACCGATCTTATTTTTAGAATACGAGAGCGAATATCAGCAGAACAGTTTTTAATAGCTCCGCAAAATTTGGGTATAGGTAATGATTTTGGGTTTGAAATGAACGGGAATATAAAGGTAAAGAAGTGGATGAGGCTTAATGGGAATGCTAATTTTTTTAGATCAATTTCTGATTCAGGAACTGATGATCCATCACTTGATGCGGATACATATGTTTTTACAAGTCGATTAACTTCCCAATTGAATTTCTGGAATAGTGATGTTCAGATTAGAGCAAACTATAGAGGTCCTCGGATCACCCCTCAAGGAAGAAGTTTGAGCATTACATCTGTTGATTTGGGATGGAGTAAAGATTTGTTACCTAAGAAGAATTTGACGGTAACGTTAAGCGTAAGAGATCTTTTCAATTCTCGAAAAAGAAGATATGAAACTTTTGGAGATGATTTTTATTCAACTGGAGAATTTCAATGGCGTCAAAGAACTTGGACATTAGCAGCAAGTTATAGAGTGAACAGGAAAAAAGAAAGATCAAGAGGAGAAAGAGGAGGTGGAGAATTTGAAGGTGGAGAATTTTAGTAATGAATTCTGGTAAAACTTGTAGATTTCTGATTAAAA
>JAHDGD010000038.1:27000-30989 GCA_020627825.1 Saprospiraceae bacterium | reverse complement strand
GCTATTCAGCAATAACTAATATTCGAAAATTACTAAATGTAGATCATCCCTTCATGGATTGATTTATTTAAAAAATAACCGCGCTAGCTGCATGAAGGGCTTGTCCCGACATTTCAAAACTTAACCTGACTATTATATTCAAGTAGTTTAATCCTATGGTTTAACCATCATTGATCATCCTTTCCTTGTCGGGATGAGCTTAGCGAAACCCGGAATGGAGCGCTCGAGCGCCCACCTATTCATTCTAATCATCAACTTGAGGGAGAAACAATTGTAATCGCCCCTTTCCCGCATATTCCGCCAACACAAAAACCAACAACATCACATATTCCAACGCGACCATCACATAATACCACTCGCCGTCGCCATAATACTCTGCATAACTGAAAATCACCAAGAAAGACCACACCCACGCATACCGTACACCACAAAATACCGCCAAAAACACCAACAAACTCGTATACCATGGGTGGACCGTTGTACTCAATGCATAATAAATCGTCAAGGACCACAATACCCGCTTACTTAGAGACTCCACTCCCACTTTTTTCTCCCTCCATGCCAGCACCAAAACCATCAACCCTGCCATAACCCCCAGCGCCGGCCCTACACTCGCTATCACATTATACCCTTTTATCCAAAATCCAACCTGCCGAACCAGAAAATATACACTCGCATTGAACTCAAATTTCTGGAAATATAGATCCAAGCCTTTTCCAAAATTTTCATAGCTTCCTACTACCATAGGGCCAAACAATACCCCTAGCACCATAATCATCATGCCTCCGTAAAGTAACAATTCTTTCCACTTCAATCGCTTAATCAAAAAAGGAAAAGTAATGGCAGTAACGAGTTTACTAGCGATAGAAAAGGCCAAGCCGAATACACTTCCTGCCAATGCTCTTTTCTCATGTAATCCCCATAGAAAAACTGCAAAGCCCATTATCATCAATAACTCCATATGCATGTTCCCCATTAATTCCACCAGCACCAATGGATTCAGGAAATACAAATACATCATTCTAGTATCCTTATGTAAGTCGATCAATAGTTTACGGCCAAGTATGAACGTTACAACTTCTGCACTTAGCATAATCATCTTGATGAAGACCATCTGTCCGTATAAACTTTCAGGAATGCAGTATGATGCCACTGCGAATATACCTTGTAACACACTGGGATAAACCGAGAAATATTCAGGCGAATTCATTTTATCCAATAAGAGCTGATGGAATTCGCTTTTGGGCAACGGAACATCCACAGGCAAATAAGCATATGGATTTACACCTTCCGTGATCAACCACCCATCCCATAAAAAACGATAAATGTCATCACTTAATCCTGGAAAACAAAAGACGGCCAGCACCCGTAAACCAATACCAATAGCCAATAAAACCTTTGGGGACACCCGAAAAACAACATACGCATATGCCATAAAAGCTAAGGTGTAACACCCTAAAATCAGAGGAAATTCTTCAATAGTAACACGCGTCAATAAAAAAGCCACTGACCCTACAAGCAGGGCACTTGCGATCCATGACTTGGCGGCTTCCATTATCTTAGCGATAAATGCTTAATCGAGTAAAAACAGATCGAACCAAACCCTATAGCTAATAAGAAATGGAAAAACATAAAGGAGAATGTACCCATGATAACTCCATAGATTATCGCTCCTATAAAATAGGCACTTAAAACACCTTCCAGAACCGTGGTAAATGGGATTTTCTTCGCCAGGTAATTCTTGTTATTCATCTTGTCTGCAATCGTTTTCAGATTAAATTTTGGTGTTCGTATAAAGGCAGATTTTTTACCTCTATATCCTTGAAGTACAGCGATGGAATTGTGCAAAGACAAGCCCATAGACAATGCTAAGAACACTGGAAATAACACGATGAATTTCAATAAATTCTTTCCTAGACTTTCTTCTGCCCATGCGCTTTTGACATTTCCTACGTAATACACTGCAACAATTGATAGCATAGAAGTCAAGAAAATGGCGAGATACCTCATAGGAAAGGCGATGCTGTCCATGAGGTATAAAACGGGAACCGAAAACACGCCCACGATAAAGACACATAGGAATATCGAGGAAGACAACAAATGCAAGGTTGCATGAAACTTTTTGAAGAAAGAGATATCGGATTTCCACACTTTTGGCAAGAGTTTCTTAGCGGTTTCAGCTCCACCTTTCATCCAGCGATGTTGTTGTGATTTCAAACCGTTCATCTCCGCAGGTAGTTCTGCAGGACTTACCGTATCTTCTAAGTAATAGATTTTATATCCTTTAAGTTGTGCACGAACACTCAAGTCAAGATCTTCAGTCAGCGTATCAGCTTCCCATCCGCCGGCATCTTCTATGGTTTGTCTACGCCATACACCACCAGTCCCGTTGAATTGTAAGAAGTAATTTCCATTTTCACGACCTACTTGTTCAACAGTAAAATGTACATTCAGTTGGAATGCCTGTAGTCTTGTGATAAGTGAATAATCTTCATTGATATGTCCCCATCTTGTTTGAACCACACCTATCTCAGGATTTTCAAAGTGGGGAATTGTGCGTTTGAGGAAGTCTTTTTTAGGAAGGAAATCAGCGTCAAAAATGGCAAAAAATTCACCTTTTGCATGTTTCATATCTTCTTTCAAAGCTCCTGCTTTGTAGCCTTTACGATCTGTTCTTCTCACTTGAACGATATCAAATCCTTTAGCTTTATATTCTGCTACTTTTCGCGCTGTGATATCTACTGTTTCATCTGTTGAATCATCCAGTACTCGAATCTCGAAACGGTCTTTTGGATAATCAAATTGTGTAATGTTATCAATGAGACGTTCAACCACATACATTTCATTGAAAATAGGAAGTTGAACGGTCACGAAGGGATATTCCTTTGGTGAGTATTGAGCTTGTTCCACCACTTTACGATGTTTGTAATACTTGAAAAGCAGGTGAAATTGCATCAAGCAAAAGATGGCAATATAGCTTAATGCCAGTACATAAATAGTGAATATAATGTAGACTAAAATGGTCATAATAATTTAAAAATCGTCCATAAAATTTTATGCCCAGCGAGGATGGTGCCTTTAACGGTTCCACTCACTTTGGACTTTCCTATTCGTTTTCGGTAATTCACTGCTACTTCCTCACATCTCATTTTCAACTTTGCTGCTTTTACCTGCATCTCTACAGTCCACCCAAAATCCTCATCTTTCATATCAATCTCCAGTAGCTTATCGTATTTCACTGCTCTAAAGGGGCCAAGGTCTGTAAAAGTAACTTTATAAAATAACTTAATCAGGTTTGTAGCAAGCCAATTCCCAAAAATTTGTTGGGGCGTCATCGACCCAGGTTGTAGGTCTCCCAGTGCACGACTACCAATCACGAGATCAGCATTTCGTTCCAAGATCGGTGAAATCACATGAGGCATTTCCGAAGGATAATCCGAATAATCACCATCGATAAAAACAACGATATCGGGTTTGATTTCTTTAGCAGCAATGTGTTTCATTCCGATAAGGCATGCATATCCATACCCTTTCTTTTCTGCGAGTAACACAGTAGCACCAGCATCACGTGCAACTTGTTCCGTATTATCGGTAGAGTTGTTGTTGCATACAATAATTTCTCGTACAAGACCAGCGGGAATTTCAGCGATTACTTTTCCTACTGATTGTTCTTCATTGAAGGCTGGAATGATAACATCTATGATACTGTTCGAATTCATGCGGCGCAAAGATACTGTATTTCATGAGTTTGGATTTCACAATAAGGGAAATGGTTGCCTGAAGGACAAGAAAAAGATCTTTTTGAGGGCTTTACGCCCAAAAAGCTCCATACATCAAGGAAAAATTTAAAATCTAGCTTTACAAAGAAATCCAGAATCACACTCCTTTTTTCTTTGCAATTGTCTGAATTAAGATTCTCAGGATTATAGGAAGGCTGCTTTAAGGCAAGGTTAGATTATTTCCTGTGTAAAGAATCAGGCGAAATCCTA
>JAHDGD010000038.1:0-26900 GCA_020627825.1 Saprospiraceae bacterium | reverse complement strand
CCTTAATCCTAGTTCAAACTTCTTACTATATAATCTGCGCATCCAGCAAATCGTCGGGTATATCAAAACCATCAACATAGACTTTTGCCAATGGTCTAATCTTGGAATGTAAATATTCGATTTGCTTACGAATGGCTTTGGATTTGTTACCTGAGATATAATCATTTTCTAGAAAAAAACCTCTGTTTTCATGTATATAGTCAAGAGCATATAAGCGCGCTATGCGCTCCATTCCTTTTTTCAGCTCCATGTCTTTTAACTGTTCAATGGCTTTGTAAAATTCTTTCAAACAAAAATTTTCAATACTTGCTTTCGCAAGTGAAACCATATGATTTTGAACTTTAGCATAGGTTATATTTGGATCGATACGTTTTTTGATATAATTCTGCATCCGATTTGCCAAGCTATATAAAAGCTTATTTTCCATATATTCAAATGCTGCTAAATGAAACTCTTTATCCAATAGATGCTCTGCGCTTGTATTACGAATAGCATAAGGATTTTGTTCAGTAATACTTGTTCCAATTCTACCTCCTAAATATCGAACAATACTCATAAAGCCGCCATCAGAAAATTCAGATCGAAATTCGGTTAACAATCCTTTGGCTACTAATTGTAATAAAACATGATTATCTCCTTCGAAAGTGGTAAAAATATCCGTATCAGCTTTCATATCAGAGAAACCATTCTCACTTAAGTATCCTTTACCCCCACATGCTTCTCTACATTCTTGAATCGTGTCAGTTGCATGCCAACTTGCAAGTGCTTTTAACCCAGCTGCTAACGATTCTACCTTACGGATGTCTGCATCCGTTTTTTTATGCACAAATTTGTTTCTCAGGGTCTGAAGCCCAAAATGATAAGCATATGTTCGGGCCAAGCGGGAAAAGAGTCGTTTTTGGTGATTTGGATAATCGAGAATAAGCGTTTCCTCTTTGCCTTCCGTTTGACTAAACTGTCTCCTTTTCAATGCATATCGTATGGCTGTTGTTAAAGCTTTTTTAGCATTGGAATTTGCTGCCATAGCAATGCTAACTCTTCCTTGCACTAAAGCTCCTAGCATGGTAAAAAATCGCTTACTTGATTTCTTTATTGGACTTGAATAATTTCCTTTTGAATCTACAGCACCATATTTATCGAGAAGGTTTTCACGTGGAATCCTCACCTTATCAAACCATATTTTACCATTATCTACACCATTTAATCCCATTTTATACCCATTATCTTTAATGGTTATTCCGGGTAATTCATTATGATCTTTATCTCTAAGCGGAACAAGTAATGCATGGACTCCATGTTGTTCTTCGTCTACAATTAATTGTGCAAAAACCACGGCCATTCTTGAATGCAAAGCATTTCCTATGTATTCTTTTCCTGCTTGTAAAGACGGAGAATGAACAATAAATTCATCAGTAACTGCATCATAAGTAGCAGTTGTTTCTAAATTTCGGACATTGGATCCATGTCCAGTTTCTGTCATGGCAAAACAGCCTGGAAGATCCAGTGTCATCATGTCTTTCATGTATTTATCATGGTGTTTTTGAGTTCCCAACATGTGAAGCGAGCCACCAAAAAGTCCAAATTGTACACCAAACTTAATCAATAGACTTATATCCCCTAGGGCAAGCGTTTCGAAAATGACGGTTGTGGCTTCGGGATCAAGATGCCCATCAAATTCCTTAGGAAAAGGATAAAAACTAATCTTATGATCAGCAATTTTAATAGCTTGATCCAAAATCCTTTGTCGATACACTTTTTTATCTCTGCGATGTTCAGCCGTATTATGGAAATATGGATCACTGATTAAAGATTTGATCTTTCGAATTAATTCTTGATTGTGGGCATCAAGTAGATCAGTAATTTGGTCTGCTGAAAAAGGCGTTACTTCCTGCTTTTCTTTACTTTTTTTACCCGGATTAATGGTTTGACTTAAAATCTCACTATTTAGTTGTTCCTCCACACCCAGCACCAATTCAAGTTCTTTCAGGGCAGCAAATACTTTTTCATTTTTTACAAAGTCTCCATCTTTGTTGGCCTTTTGCGCCATGACTAAACCAAGATGGATCAAACTATCTTTTTGGGCCCCAGCCCAATCTCCTTTATGCAATTTTAATGAATGTATCCAATTTTTAAATACTTCTTCGCTTGGCGGATTGTTCTGATCAGTCCAAGATTGCAACAATGTTTTGTCTTCTGTACTTAAATGAGGCATATTATTGATCTTTTCAATGATCAACTGCTGTTCAGAAGGGCCTAGTACGGAATCTGCCCACCCTACGTAGAATAAAGGGATAACTGATAGAATACCTGGACTATAATTCGTTTTCATACGATCTTATTAACAGTGTTTAACAAATATTTATGTGTTGGAAATTTCGCTAAATTAAGGTATTAAGCTTATTTTTATGATATATTACAACAGAAAGCAGCATAATATTTTATTTTGCGTTTCTGTTTAAGTATAATTAACAATAAACACCATTTTTAAACGACTTGTTCTTTCCCTTAGGAACAAAAATTGAAAAATTAAGACATGCAAAATGTATACCGTACCCTACTGTTGTTCTGCTTTTCTTTGTCTTTAACCTCGTGTTTTGATTTACCAGAGGGATTTACGGGTATGGGGATGAAACCTGTATACATATCACCTGATGATTTTTCCGTAATATACACAACTGATCCACAAGAGACGGTTGATCAAGGATCGTTTCTTGTTAACGGAGATTTTATCTATATCAACGAACGTTTCAAAGGGATTCATGTAATTGATAATTCGAATTCATTTGATCCACAAAAAGTCTATTTCTGGAATATTCCAGGTAACTCAGAGTTTTCAATAGATGGCGACTTATTGTTTGCTGATAATTCAAGACACCTTATAACCATTGATATATCTGACCCTTCGGATATACATTATGTTTCTCATGTCAAGGATGTATATTCAGGAGATAATCAAAACAACAATTTTCCCACGGATTATATTGGTATTTTCGAATGCGTAGATTTTAAGAAAGGTATAGTTGTAGATTGGGAAGAAGAATTTTTAGAAGATGTAAATTGTGAAATCGCATGGTAACTGCATGATGATTTCGATTAAAATAAATTATTTAACACCAAAAATTATTATTATGAGACACATTTTATTTTTACTTGCTCTCTCATTTATTGCGTTTTCTTGTACTGAAGTTGTAGAATACGACACAACGGAAGATAGTGCAATCAGTGGAAAGTACAACACGCTGAAAGTGATCGGTGACTTCATTTATGCAGTCACAGATTCAGAATTAGTTACTATTGACAATAGTAATGTTGAAAAGCCGAAAGAAATTGATCGTCAATTGTTGGAAGGTAAAGCTGAGAATTTATATGCAGCTGAAAACGTACTATTTATAGGAACGGAAACAGATATGTTTATTTTCAGTATAGCATCAAATGGCATTCCTTTCCTTGAAAGTGAAACAGCGCATATACAATGGGGACAAGAAAGCAATATAGGAGTATGTGATCCTGTAGTTGCTCATAACGACATTGCATACGTAACGTTAAGTTCATTACAACCAGATAACTCTGATCCATGTGGTGGATGGATTTCAGTAAATGAATTAAGAGTATACGATGTTGAGAATTTACAAGCGCCTGAACTGCTTGAGACTAGAGCTCTTAGCGCTCCACAAGGACTAGCTGCTGATGGTGATTTACTTTTTGTAACAAACTTGAATTCAGATACTAATGTATTTGAGATAGACCATGAAGGTGGGCTTCAGTTGATCAATACTATTGAAGGTGGTGCACACAATGTGTATGCTAGTGATGGAAAAGTAATGATCATTAATTCAACAGAAATTAAGCAGTATGACTATTCTAATGTAAATGATATCGTACATTATGCTACGATCGTTTTATAAAAGATAAGCTGAACAAGAATTAATTTAGCCCTGTATTTGGAACCATATACAGGGCTATTTAGTATAAATTTAACTCTACAACACCCCATAATTTTTTATATAATTTCTCTATTTTTTCGTTGAAAAGCCTCTTCGTAAACGATGTTATGCCTGCGTTTTCAACTCAAACTAGAAAAATTAATTGACAAAATATATTGGAGCACTATTAAGCTAAATTTGTATAATACCATAAAAAACAACTTATAATGAATAGAATTCTAGTAGTATTAACCATTTGCTTTGCTTTTATAAGTGCACATTTTATTCATGCACAATCGCATGAAACAGAAACCGAAATCATCTATTTTGGAGATGAAGCACAAGAGCATGAAGATTCCATTCGATTTGAGTATTATTACGATTGGGACATGCCCAGATATGCCATTGGCTTAAATTTGAATTCCCTTTTATCTTTCACTCCTGCTTACATGGGTACTTTCGACATTGGACTAGATGATCATCGTAGAATTGCCATAGAAGCTGGATATATTCCAAATTTTGCAGAACAACGAGGATTTAAAATAAGAACCACATATCAAAAATTCTTTACCAAGAATGATATATTCGGTGCATATGTTGGTGGAGGAGTTAATCTCGTAAGTTTTTGGGAACCTAGAGTTGATCGAATTCTACTTGAAGATCGATATTGGAGATTATTAAAAGAAAACAGAAATCGCACATTTTTGTCAGGAGTTGCAGAGGTAGGAACTACATTTAATTTTGGTCGTAGCCGCTTATTGGAATTTACCATGGGTTTAGGTTTTGGAGTCCAAAGAGCAGGAGGCACTTATGTGATAGAAGACGAATGGAATTTTAATGTGGGCGTCTTTCCTGAAGATCCTGGATTCTATATAAATGTTCCGTTTTATTTCAATATGAGTTATTCTTATCCTATAGCACACATGATAGAACGTATCTAATGCTTCTACAAGTACTACTCTTCACTGTGGTAGTTTAACTGCACATACAAATTGGTTATATGAAATACTTTTTTTCTATTTTGATTATGCTGTTTGTGGGACAATCATTTGCTCAAATTTTGACATTAAAATCTGTAGGAATTTCAATCGATCAAGCACAAGATTCCATTCCTAAAGTTATTTACATAAATGATTTCTCGGATAAGGATAAACCCATGATCTTTATTGACGAAGAAAAAGTACATGAATCTTTATTAGCGACTATAGATCCCCACCAAATTGATAGTATTTACGTATTAAAAAGTAAGAGTCCTGATGATGGTATTTATGATCATGGTGAAATTCACTTTTCAATGAAAGCTTCTTTTAAAAATAGAGTAATCAGTCTTTTCGAACTAAAAAACAAATACATAAAAGAACTTAACAAACCATGTGTATTTACATTGGATGGAAAAATTATAAGGGAAGATGAAACTGAGTACTTAGTTAATGAATCGTATATTCTAAAGATGGAAATAGAGGAAGTAAATGTCAAGCAAGTCCACCCTTTTATAGTAATTAAACTCTATACAAGATCTGAAGAAAACCTTGAAAAAGAAAGAAGAATTATATTGAGATAAATTTACTTTTAAAAATAATCACCATACCAAAAAAAATAGAACCCTTCAAAGAAAAAATGTACTATCTAAGCAATTAATAAAAGTATGCTCCCTATCTAGAACATTTCTGCATTTAAATCAATCACTTATTTATTGTTAAATATTATAAGGAAGTGGAATTGAAAATTCAAGAAATTCAAAGAGAGATAAAAGATGAACTCATGTAATAAATCAAAATTTTAGTTTATAAAAGATTCTTCATATTTGTAGAACATTTACTACCTTAAATGAACTATCAAAACCTAAAGTTTAAATTACATGTCTGTAAACTTGAAGCTGATATTCCTCTGTATATTTTATATAATTTCAAATATTTCAGTATTCGGCCAAAAAGAGGATACACAAAATAAATCTCAATTAGGTATTCATTATTTTGGTGAATTGGGATTGAGACCAGGAATTGAAATAGATTATTCCTATTATTTCTTTCAGAAAAAGAAAGTATTTGACAAAAAGTATATTATCCAAAGATTAGCAGTAGCTCCTTCCTTTGCTAGTTATTTTTATACTAAACAATCTTCTAATTATCTGGTCGCTTCTAAGTTACAATACCAATTTTGTACTGGAAGCAATAAAAAATTTAGATACAGTTATGCACAACCCTATTTAAAATTGGGATACTTAAGAAGTTTTTACAGTGTTCCAGTTATCGAAATACAAGCAGATGGAAATTTTGAAGAGAAAAAATGGCGAGGTACTAATTCTCTAGTCTTAGGAAGTGGAATTGATATAGGTGGTTACATTAACAAAAAATATGATTGGTTATTCGGATTTGAATACTTTGTTGAAAGGACAGAAGATCAACTCTACCTACACAGATTTGTAGGAAAATTGGGAATACAACTAAAATTGAATAGTTAATGAGATATCTTGCGATATATATTATACTCATGATCTTTGCTGTTTCGTGTATGTCTGATTCTTTATTTAGCGATCAAGCAAGACAAGATTATAGATTAATTATAGAGGGTGCAGAAATCCCAATTGTTATTGAAGGAAATACAAATTCTAAGATCTTCTTTATCCTATTGCATGGCGGACCTGGAGGTACAGCACAAGAATTCAATGCAGGAAGTAAGCCTTTCACTGATGTTCTTGAGTCCCAAATCGCAATGGTATATTACGATCAACGAAATGCTGGTATGGCCAGAGGTGAATGGAATGAAGAGAACTTAACAATTGAACGTCATATTCAAGATCTTGACATCATAATTGATTTCATAACGACTACATACGGAGAAGATATAGCTGTTTTTTTAGGAGGCCACAGTTGGGGTGGTTATTTAGGAACATCCTACATATTAAATAAAAATAGACAATCTAAAATAAAGTCATGGATTAATATAAATGGAAATACAAATAGGAACCTGAGGAATTTTCACAATATGGAACAAATGCAGCTTGTTGCTGAGGAACAAATTAATGAAAATATAAATATAACAAGGTGGCAAGATTTATTAAACCTGATTGACAACGAGCTAGATAAAAATATTTCAACATACGATGCTGAAACGGAAAAAGCAGTTAATTCCATTATTGCTAATGCCAATAATTTGATCGATCAAGATGGTCTCACAACTTTTAATACTAGTTCTTCAACATATTCAATTTATACCGATATTTACGATCCTTTTTTAATTTTAGTAAACGATAGAAAAGGAAGTTTAATTGAACAAATGTATGCTTATGATACGATCATTGATGATTCATTATCAAATGTAAACTTACCTGTTTTATCTATTTATGGGAAATATGATTTTATAACAGCTGCCCCTCAAGGGACTTATTTAATAGATAATATTGCCACTCCAGAAAATGACAAAAAACAACTAATTCTTCAAACATCTGGACATTCATCTATGCTAAATCAACCCAAAATTTTAGCAGATGAACTATTAGAATGGATTTCATTTTATAAATAAGCATTTTGTTCAAGTTTCTGTAAATATCTATAATCACTTATTTTTAAGTTCTTTCTTCTTTTTTTACCTTTCTTTGCAACTAATTTTCCTGTATGAACCGTTATTGCTGTGTAAATAAGATTATGAACAGTATTCCATATAGCTTAATCGCCTTATTCTATCTATGTATTTGTCTACCCATTTCAGCCCAAATTGACGAATCCAAAAGATACAATGAAAAAGAGGTTGAAGTAGAAACTAAATTTGTTGAAGCCAGTAGGCAACTTGTGCTTGGTCAATATGAAAAAGCCATTGAGTTGTATACCGATTTGCTTAAAAAAGATAAAGAAAATGGCACGCTCCACTTTCAGCTTTCGCGATGTTATGAAGCTTTAAAAAATTACGAAAAAGCCAGTTTTCATGGAGAAAAGGCTGTTGCTTTAAATCCGACCAATGAATTCTTCACCATGCAACTTGCAGAATCTTACGAAGGATCCATGCAATATGACCAAGCAGCAAAAGCATATTTAAATTTCGGCAAACAGAATCCTAAAGACCCATTCTTTTACGAACGCGCAGTTTACTTTTATTTGCAGAACAACGATACCGACAATGCCATTTCTACGTTGAAAATAATGGAAAAAAACCTAGGTGTAGATGAAAGTATTTCAAAGCAATTGCATGAAATTTATGCAAAAACAGGGGATGAGAAAAATGCAGTAAAAGCTCTTGAAAAATTAGCAAAAACCTTTCCAGATGTATCTAGGTATCAACTGAATTTGGCTAACTATTACGTTCAGATCGGAGAACAAAAAAAGGCAAACAAGATTCTAGCAAAATATGGCCAAGAGTTAATTCCTTTGGGCTCGAGCCCAAAAAACATTTCAACTGACAACCGTATTCAACTGGTAAAACTTGTCCGAAATGAAATTCCTCAAGATAACATTACCATCGACCAAAAAATAACAAAACTGATTCCAATTCTGCAATCTCTCAATGAGAACTTCGATAAAAGTTTAGGAGATGAGCTCCTTTTAGCAACTTCAGAATTAGTTGAAAAATACGGAGAAAATCCGAAGTCTCACGCTTTATCTGCGGATGTATTTTTTGCTATGGATGATACCGATTCAGCCATTGCCGCTTATAAAAAAACAATCCAATTAAATAGTTCAGTTTTTGATGTTTGGTACCAATTGATGTCCATTCAAAAGGAACAAAATCTGATTGACGATTTATTCGAAACAAGTGATCAAGCTTTGCTTCGATTTCCGAATCAGGCCATTGCTTATCTCTTCAACGCATATAGCTTAAATCGAAAATTGGAACCAGAAGATGCTTTTGATCTATTGCAAGAAGCTGTACTTATGTCAGGAAATAATAAAGAACTTTCGTTGTCCATTCAAACCGAAATGGCATATTCCAAGTTTCTACAACAAGAATATGATACGGCAATGAAAATTCTTGATACAGAACCCATTCAAACAGCTGCTGCTTATGATCTTCGAGGCGATATCTTGATGAAACAAGGCAAGCAAAAAAAGGCTATTGAAAACTGGAAAAAAGCACTTCAACTTTCGCCTGATACAAAGTCTATTCAAGTTAAAATTCAAAACTCTCAATCGTAATGCGCTTTCCTTTCTATTTATTTGGTCTTCTATTTTTGGTGCTGTCTTGTCATACAAAGAAAAAAATCACTACCCCATCTGATGGAACCATTGAAAAACCAGAAGTTGCAGCATTGGTAAATACGTATATCAACAATACCTTAGATTTTACCACTCTTGAATATACTGCAGAAATGCAATATCAAGGCACTGGCATGGACCTAGGATTCAATGGCGTGTTTCGTATGGAAAAAGATAAAATGATTTGGGGAAGCTTTAAAAAATTTGGCTTCGAAGCAGTGCGTTTAAAAATTACCCCCGATTCTCTGTGGGTATTGAATCGATTACAACGGGAAGCTTATGTTGACGGGTTGGATAAAATACAAACCATCACTGGAGTACCTCTGACTTTCCAAGATCTAGAGCAGCTTCTGATAGGAGGAAGTTTTTTTACTGAAAATCTCACAGTGGTTAACGATACCACACTTTCTCAACTCCAAAATGTAAAAGGGACAAAAGTGGAAGCTATCCATATTTTCGATGGATTAATGAACCTTAAAAAGAGTGACATTGATGCTCAGAGCCAAGGAAATATGAGTATATCTTATGATAATCACACCTTAGTTGACAACACGAATCTTGCATTTATACGTGATATTAAAGCGAAAAGTGGTACAATGGCTGTAAATTTGACCATTCTGACACAAACAGTAGATATTAATGCCGCTATTGCAACACCATTTGAGGTGCCGTCTAATTATACACGTAGGTCTCTTTAGCTTTTTCTTTTTGGGCTCGAGCCCAAAAATGCTCTATAGTCAGTCACGTGCTGAACTTGAAGAACAGCGATATGAATTAATCGAGAAAATCGAAACGGCTTCGGCATTACTCAATCAAAATTCTTCTACCCAAAAGACCACATTGAAAGATATCAGCACCATGAATAAGCGTATTAAAAATAGGAAGGAGCTGATTGACAATTATGGTAAAGAACTGGACATTGTTAAAAATAAGCTAGGGCAAAACGAAATTCAGAATGCGCAATTGAAATACAGATTGGATACAATTAAAACACGCTATTATGCTTTATTAAATGAAGCCTATAAATACAATCTAAGTTATAACAAATGGGCTTTTATTCTGAATGCAAAATCAATCAATGATTCTTTTTTACGTTGGCAATACTTGAATCAATACAAAGCATATTGCAATGAAGCTTACCAATATGTGTTGTCAACGCAAAAAGAGCTGGATCAATCAACCCAACAATTAAATCAATTGATAAGTAATAGAGAGAAACTGTTACAAAGTGAAGAGAAACAATTGGTTTTAATCGAAGAAGAAAAAGCTGATCTTAATGATAAACTGAAGGTTCTTCGGAATGATGAAGCTCAATTAAATAAGGACCTTACCTTGATAAAAACGCAAAGAGAAAATTTAAATCAAGCCATTGAAAAAAGTATTGTAGCCGCATTAAGTGGAAAAGCAATTCAAGTTGAAGCTCCAACCTCTTCTGAGGTTTTAAGATTTTCAGAGCAAAAAAATAAATTAAGCTGGCCAGTCTCCAATGGAAAGGTTACATCTGGGTTCGGAAAACAGCGACATCCGAATTTCAAGGAAGTTAGCATCGTGAATAACGGAATAGATATCGCATGTTCTACAGGTTCTTTAGCTTATGCTGTTCATCCAGGAGTTGTCGTTTCGATTAGTCAAGTCGTAGGATATGATTATATTGTAATCGTTCAACATGGAACATTCTATACGGTATATTCCAAATTAGAAAAAGTACTTGTTTCCAAAGGAGAGCAGGTGCAAAAAGGAAAGGAAGTAGGACTTATCCAGTTGAATGAACAAGGAGAAACAATATTACATTTTGAAATTTGGGAAGGGAAACAGAAGAAGAACCCCACTTCATGGTTAAAAAGTTCTATATGAGTGATAATTGGAAAATAGGTAAGGAAAAAGCTAAAGGTCTTAAAAAAGAGACCGAACGAGCTGTTTTGGTTGGAGTAATTCTTCCTGAGCAAACAGAAGAACAAATAACAGAATATTTAGATGAGATGGAATTCCTTGCGCAAACTGCAGGTGCCATTACCGAAAAAAGATTTGTTCAGCGGCTTGGTCGTCCAAATCCCAAAACATTTGTAGGCAGTGGTAAATTGGAAGAAATAGCTGAATATGTGGAAGCCAATGAAATTGATTTGGTGATATTCGACGACGACCTTACGGGTAAACAAACATCTATTCTGGAAGAAACGATGAAGGTGAAAATCATTGATCGGTCCTCATTGATTCTGGACATTTTCGCTTCGCGTGCTCAAACCGCTCAAGCAAAAACCCAAGTAGAACTTGCACAAATGCAATACCTTATGCCTCGACTAAGAGGTCTATGGACACACCTTGAAAGACAACGTGGAGGTATCGGAATGAGAGGTCCTGGGGAAATGGAAATCGAGACAGATAGAAGAATTGTTCGCGACAAGATTTCATTACTAAAATCACGTCTTGCAAAGATTGATCAGCAGAATCGAACTCAGCGTAAAAACCGAGGACAAATGATCCGTGTATCTTTAGTGGGATACACCAATGTAGGAAAATCTACTTTAATGAATTTATTGAGTAAGTCGCAAGTATTTGCAGAAAACAAATTGTTTGCAACTTTGGATACGACGGTACGAAAAGTAGTTTTCGGCTCAATGCCATTTCTTTTAAGTGATACCGTAGGTTTTATCCGTAAACTACCACATCATTTAGTTGAAAGTTTTAAGTCCACACTTGATGAAGTAAGAGAAAGTGACGTTTTAGTTCATGTAGTTGACCTGGCTCATCCTCAGCATGAAGAACACGTCGCTACTGTAATGAAAACATTGAAGGATCTAGGAGTAGAAGACAAACCAACGCTTATGGTTTTCAATAAACTTGACTTGTATCGTGAACGATATTTTGATGATTATCTAGACATAGAAACTAAAAAGGAAATCATGTCGGAATTAAAAGATAATTACAAAAATACTTATGAGCATGACAATGTTTTTATTTCGGCGAAAACCAAAGAGAATTTGGAGGTTTTGAGAGAAACACTTCGAGAAATGGTTGCAAAAGAATACGATGTACGATACCCACATCAAAGAAAATTTTGGTAAAACTATCAGCGAAAAACGAGTTTTTATGAGATGTTGGCTAATATAAAAAAATGAAATAGATATAGATGATCCAAAGACTTACTTTAAAATAATTATATTTTAACCCCATTTACATAAATGAAATTTCAACAGTATGAGAGTCATTATTACAGGAGCAACAGGAATGGTTGGAGAAGGTGTACTGCATGAATGCTTGAAACACCCGAAAGTAGAATCTGTACTGGTCATAACTAGACGGTCCATTGAAATGAATCATCCGAAACTAAAAGAAATTATTCATTCTGATTTTTCCGATTTTTCAAGTATTAAAAATGAGCTAAAAGAATATACAGCGGCCTTCCTATGTATGGGCGTTTCTTCAATGGGTATGAAAGAAGAAAAATATAGACATCTTACTTATGACTTGACCATGGCTTTGGCAAAACCCTTGGCTGAATTAAATTCGAACTTGACGTTGACTTATGTTTCTGGAGCGGGAACAGATTCCACCGAACAAGGTCGATCAATGTGGGCAAAAATTAAAGGTAAAACAGAAAACGATTTATTAAACATGCCTTTTAGTGCGGCTTACATGTTCAGACCTGGAGGTATTACGCCAACGAAGGGATTAAAAAATACCTATTCTATTCTAAAAGTTATGTCACCCATTCTTCCCTTATTAAGGTTTTTACTTCCAAGAATGATCTGTTCGTTAGAAGAAGTCGGGCTAGCTATGATTAACGTCACACTGAATGGCTATGATAAAAAAGTACTTGAAGTAAAAGACATTGTTAAAGCAGCGGGATTAAAATAATGCGTAAGATAAAATCAAATAATGCCATTCAAATTTTAAACTGTCGGTGCTACAATCAAATTACGGATAAGTGAGTTCGACTAAAATACTTTAGAATATAAATGATATAAAATACTCGGCGTTTATTATTTTTTTCATATTTGCGTACGAACGTTCGTAAACTATGAAATGGTATACTTATAAAATTGATCATATTGAACGCTTGACTAAGGATAGCGTACGTCTCGACCTTTTACCAAAAGATGGAGGTCCATTTTTTAATTTTAAATCGGGACAATATCTCACCTTTTTACATCAGCATCAAGGATCTGAAATCAGAAGGTCATATAGTATCTGCTCCTCCCAAAGTGATGATAGACTTTCCGTTGGTATAAAAGAAGTAGAAGGTGGAATATTCTCCACTTTTGCTAATCGAAATCTTGCAATAGGAGATTTAGTGACCATTTCAGAACCAACTGGAAACTTTTTAAATCCCAGCATAAAGGAGGAGAATCTTGATTATGTTTTCTTTGCTGCTGGATCAGGAATTACTCCGATTTTATCTCATATCAAAAGTATATTAGATTCCTCTCAACGAAGCACGGTTACCCTTTTTTATGGAAATAAAAATGTGCGTTCCATCATGTTTTTAGAAGAACTCGAATCTATAAAGAATCAATATACCTCAAGATTATCCATGTATCATGTTCTTTCCCGACAAGTACAAGATAGCGATTTGTTTAATGGTCGCATTGATGCAGCTAAAATTTCGGATTGGAATATGTTATTCGACATACACAATACACATCAATTCTTTCTCTGTGGACCTGAATCTATGATCTTGTCAGTACAAGACGAATTAAAAAATCAAGGAGTAGATTCTTCGAAGATTCACTTTGAATTATTTACATCTGGTCTTGCTAATGAAGCAAGAAAACAGCGTAAAGCATCTGTTTCACAAGATGACGCTTATCAGATAAAATTAATTCTCGATGGAAAGGAGATGAATTTCGATTTTACAAGTGATGATGATAATGTTTTGGATAAAGCATTACAAGAAGGAGCAGATTTGCCGTATGCATGTAAAGGTGGCGTATGCTGTACGTGTAAAGCAAAATTAGAAGAAGGAGATGTGGACATGTATGTGAACTATGGTTTGGAACCAGATGAAATTGAAAAAGGATTTATTCTAACTTGTCAAGCTTACCCCAAAACAAAGCATATTACTGTTAATTTTGACGAGGTGTAATGGCAATAAATAAAAAAAAGGATCAGATCTTCACAGCTGCAGCCAAGTTGTTTATAGAACATGGCTTCAAAGCTACATCTATGCGTCAATTGGCAAAGGAAGTAGGCTTGGAAGCTTCCAGTCTGTATTCACATATTTCTTCTAAACAAGAATTACTTGCACAGATGTGTATGAGTGAAGCGACAAAATATCTAGCTAATTTAGATCAAGTGATGAGCGTTGAAAAAGACATCATAAACGTTTTGAGATCCATTTCATATTTTCATATTGAAACAGCATTTGAAGATCCTGTGTCAGAAACTGTATTTACGAATGAATGGCGGTACTTAGAGGAACCAACGTTAAGTGAATTCAAAAGAATACGAAAAGATTACGAATCAAGAATTCTGCATGTTATCGCACAAGGAGTCAATCAAAGTATTCTCATTGATAAAGATCCATTTATCTTATTTCAGCTGTTTCAATCTTCTTTCAAATGGATCTATATGTACAATAAACCTTCAAAATGGAATAAGGAAGATGTAAAACATACATTGACTGAAGTCTTACTAAAAGGCATAAAAAAATGATCACTATGTGATAGTGATCATTTTTAAGATAAATTTGCTTTCAATAATTTATCTTTAAATACCCATTTTAATCTTTTACTTCAAATGTCAATTTAAGATTAACTCTATATTCCGACACTTCACCATCTTCCACAACCGCAGACTGAGACTGAACAAATACGGATCTGATTCCTTTTACTGACTTTGAAGCCTTAGAAACTGCTTTCGCTGTTGCATCTTCCCAACTATCTTTAGAATTTGATAAAACTTCAATTACTTTTAAAACTGCCATTGTATTACATTTTTTTATACTAAATAATACTATGTTTATCAGCAATAAATGTGCCAATTTTAACTAATCCAATAGAATAGCACGGCAAAAAGAATTAAACATAGACATAGTACTAGAATCAATAGAAATTTACTTTTCCGTTTGTGAACTGGATTAACTAGTTCTTCTATACCTTGAACCTTCTTTTCTAAGCTTTCTGTCTCTTGTACTGCATCTATCCTTTGACTTTTCTCTTTTTCTTCAATAAATGATAAAGCTTGATCCAGCTTATTGATTTCCACATGAAGTTCATACCCTTCTGAATCCATCAATCCTTCTTTATTGTCCTCACTGGCAATAAAAACATATATCCCCTTTGCCTGCAAGATCGATTGAAACAACTCAGCCTGACTTTTTTCCTTAAAGTGTTTAAGAAAAACAGATTGTATCATTACTTTAATTTATAAACTACTCCATCCCTCATAACAAATTGCACGTCTGTTAAAAGCTCAATATTTTCTAATGGATCACCTTTTACAGCTACAATATCAGCGCGTAATCCTTCTTTTAAAATACCTCGCTCATCCATAATTTGTAACATTTCAGCAGGAGTTAGTGTGGCAGAAACAATAGCATCCATAGGTGTCATACCTGCCTCAACCATAAAAACAAATTCCAAACCATTCTCACCATGAGGACTTACACCTGCATCAGTTCCCAGCACAATCTTAACACCTCTCTTATATGCTTTAGCAAATGTTTCTTGAATCTGTGGACCGATCGCTAAGGCTTTCGGAACAACAACACTAGGATAAAACCCATCCACTTTCGCTTTTGCAGCAACGAATTTACCAGCTGAAATTGTTGGTGTATAGTATGTACCTTTTTGAATCATAAGGTCCATAACTTCTTCATCCATATATGTACCGTGTTCTATACTCGTAATACCAGCTTTTACTGCTCTCAGCATACCTTCTTTACCATGAGCATGAGCAGCGGTTGTCATTCCATAATCCTTGGCTGTCGAAATGATCCCTTCGAGTTCTTCCATATTGAATTGTGGGCCACTTCCGTCTTTCGCAACGGATAAAACACCGCCTGTTGCAGTAATTTTAATACAATCCGCTCCATTTTTATATCGCTGTCTAACTGCTTTTGCAGCTTCTTCCGGACTATTAATCACCCCTTCCTTCGGACCAGGGTCACCCATCAATGATTTCTTTACACCGTTAGTAGGATCTGCATGCCCTCCTGTTGTTGCGATAGATTTTTCAGCAGTATAAATCTTGGGACCGACGATATACCCTCTGTCAATTGCCGATTGAAGAGAAACATTAACTCCCGTACCACCCAAATCGCGTACTGTTGTAAATCCTGCCATTAAGGTTCTTTCACAATAGACAGTCGCTTTTAACGCTACATCAGCGTCATTCTTACGAAAGGTTTCCTCATATCTTTTAGGGTTCGATTCATGTTCAATGTGAACATGCATATCCATAAACCCAGGCATAACTGTATAATCTTTTAAATCAACAACTTCTGCTCCTTTGGGAGGATCTTCATAACCTTTTTTAATCTCAAGAATCTTATTACCTTCAATTATTATCGTTCTTTCATCAAGCGTTTTCTCCTGTTCTACATCAATGATGTGGCCACAATGTAGATAGGTTTTTTGGGCTTTAAGCCCAAAAAAGAAAAGAGTTAACGCTAATCCAAGTAGTATACGCATGCTTATATTTTTTGGTGAAATTAATAAATTCCTTAAGATAAAACGGAAATCTAAAATGAATTTCAGAACATTGTGGAATGAATGTAGAATTGAATTTTAAAGTTTATGGCCAAGGAGAGCCTCTCATCATACTTCATGGCCTGTTTGGTTCATTGGATAATTGGGCAACCATAGGCAGGAAACTTGGCGAACACTTTATGGTCTATTTAGTGGACCAACGCGATCATGGAAAATCACCACATACCGACACATTTAATTATGATATCCTAGCTGAAGATCTTCATCACTTTATGGAAGAAAATTGGATTCATCATGCCACAATTGTAGGTCATAGTATGGGAGGAAAAACTGCCATGAGATTTGCATTGGAATATGAAGACATGGTTGATTCATTAATTGTACTAGATATGGCTCCTAAGCAATACACCAATCGTCATCAATCTGTATTCGAAGCAATGGAGGCAGTAGATTTTACTAAATTGGAGGCACGCGCTGATGCAAAAAATACTTTACTAGAAAAACTAGATGGGGATCAAGCAACAACCGCCTTTTTGTTAAAAAATATAAAGCGGCTAAAAGAAGGTGGCTTTGCATGGAAAATGAATACGCGACTATTGGAAAGTGAATATGAACACATAATAGCTGCTATGCCTGTTGATGCATCATATGGAGGACCATCGCTTTTTGTAAAGGGTGGAAATTCTGCTTACATTCAGGAGGAAGACCATGATCTGATCATGTCACTTTTCCCACAAGCAAAAATACAAACATTGGAAAATACAGGGCATTGGTTACATGCGGAAAAACCTGTGGAACTCATGCATATGATCACTTCATTTATCGAGTCACAAACATAAACTCTACAAACGTTGCATTTCTTGCTTTAATAGCTCATAGCTTTCGGAACTCAGAGCAGCTAATGGAAGACGTACTTCTTTTTTTCCGTACCCTAGAATTTCTTGAGCCGCTTTAATACCCGCTGGATTTCCTTCTTTATAAATCCATAAATAAATTCTGAAGAATTCATGTTGGATCTTAACGGCTTCTTTGTAATTGCCTTGTAAAGCTAAGTCAATCATTTTCTTAGTTTGAGCAGGATATGCATTAGCAATAACAGAAATCAAGCCCTCTCCTCCATTAGCCATCATGGCTAATGCAAGTTCATCATCTCCAGACGTAAGGAAAAAGTCACTTGGTTTATTTCGAGTAATGTGAATCGTCTGAATAAGATCTCCACTTGCTTCTTTTAAGCCGATAAACACCTTTGAATCATGTGCAAGTCTTGTTGTTGTTTCCCACTCAAGATTCGATTTCGTGCGACCTGGAACATTGTAAATAATAATTGGTAAAGGTGCTTTTTCTGCAATCTTCATGTAATGCTCGTACATTCCTTGCTGCGGGGGCTTAACATAAGATGGAGCACTTATCATTAAACTATCAATACCTGTCATATCAAATCGCTCAAATTTATCTATGACATCACCTGTATATATTTCACTAAAATTACCAGCAACAATGGGTATTCTTTTGTCTGTACGGTCAATAATGAATTTTAATACTTCTTTCTGTTCTGCTTCATTTAACAGGTTACATTCTCCTGTAGAACCAAGAGCTACTAGATAATCCGTACCGTTGTCAATCTTGTGATCGATTAATAAAGCTAACGTATCAAAATCAATCTTACCATTATGAAAAGGAGTGGTTATCGCAACACCCATCCCAGTGTATCTCTTATACGTTTCTATTGTTCTCATTACACGGCTAATTTTTCTAAGGTAACTTGTATTTCGTTAAAAATTCTCACTACCTGATTGCTATTTTTACAATCTACTATTAAATTATTAAATGGAAGTTCATCTTCATACAACCCAATCTTGAATTTAGCAATGGAACTAGCATTCATATACTGAATAAAATTGCGTTGTTCAGGATTTATTGTGATCAAAATATCATATGGTGTTTGTCGAAATCTTTCCACAACTTCTCCACTAGGAATTCCAGCCCAATTGATGTTTTTTCTACAAAATGAAAAAGGAATTTCTTCTTCTAATTCTTTTACATCAAGAAAGGTATAAAGCTCTACTTTCTTTCCTCTTTTTTCCCAATCCTTTACAATTTGATTTAGTTTCGAAACCTGATCTATACTTGATTCATCAGCAAGGATACCTACGAAACTAGAAAGATTCTTACTTTCCTTCTTAACATGTTTTTGTTCTGCTAATTTGGACTTAAGATTTCTTGCAAATACAAAATCTTTTAACCATTTCATCACACACTATTTTTCAAGCTCCACTGCCTTTTTATCTTTTTTTGAGCTTTTCTTTTTCTTTTCAGATTTACTTTCTTTCGCTGGTTTTTCGTCTTTATATAAGTCCTCGATGGAAGAATTTTCCGTTAGTTCATGAAAACGTCCCATCTTACTGTATTTCTCTATCCGATCTTCTACTAGTTGATCCTTATCAATAGCCATCAAGGATGCCAATTGATTTTTTATATGCAATCGAAGTGTCTTCGACATTTTTTCAACATCTGTATGTGCTCCACCTAGTGGTTCTTTGATGATTTCGTCAACAAGTCCATAGGATAACATATCTTCTGCCGTAAGTTTCAATGCTTCAGCAGCTTCCTCCTTATGATCCCAGTTCTTCCACAATATGGATGAGCATGATTCTGGAGATATCACAGAATACCAAGTATTTTCAAACATAAATACTCGATCTCCTAAGCCTATTCCCAAAGCTCCTCCACTCGCACCTTCTCCTATTACGTAACAAAGTATAGGCGTCTTAAGCTGAGCCATCTCGAATAAATTTCGAGCAATTGCTTCAGCTTGACCTCTTTCTTCCGCTTCTAGTCCAGGATATGCACCTGGTGTATCAATCAGACAAATAACTGGCATAGAAAAACGCTCAGCCAACTTCATTAAACGCAAAGCCTTTCGATATCCTTCCGGATTTGCCATCCCAAAGTTTCGATACTGACGCAACTTTGTATTTACACCTTTTTGATGGCCGATTACAACACAAGATTGCCCATTAATCTTTCCTATTCCTCCCACTATTGCTTTGTCGTCTTTAAAATTACGGTCTCCATGTAGTTCGGTGAAATTTTTACATATATGGTCAATATAATGAAGTGTATATGGTCGCTCAGGGTGACGACTAAGTTGCACCCTTTGCCAACGATTTAAATTGTTGAAAATTTCTTTTCTTTTTACAACAATCTTCTTTTCAATTTCACTGATTTTGTCACTTACGTCAATATCTCCTTCTGCATCAATTTGCTTGAACTTTTCCAATTGTTCATGTAAACTTTCAAGCGGTTTTTCGAATTCTAAAAAAATCATAATGATAATAGAAATTTAGTTTTTTAATAACATCATCATGTTCATGGACTGCAAATGTAAACTTTTTAAACCGCATTAGGTAATAACCTGAAATCGGTAATGATCATATTAAAATCTTTGAAATCGCTACAATTAATACTCAATAGAATAGCTCTCATGCTTTATTGATTCATTACTCGTAGTTTTCATTGTATAAAATATTGATGTGCTCCTAAGGTAATTTCTTATTACTATATCTATGATATAATATAAGTATTCGTGGTGTACTAGTATTACCGAATAAAATCGCGCTCTTCACTACCAAATAAACGATCAAGAATGTAGAAAAGTATAAATAAACAACATCCAGGAAATACAACTAACCACCAAGCTGATGTATCTCTTTTGGCTTCCGCCAAAAGGGCACCCCAAGTAACTTGATCTCCTATACCCATGCCTAAAAAACTCAAATTTGCCTCAACGAAAATGATGCTGACAAAAGCAAAAACAAAAGGTGTAGATAATACAGGAAGCATGTGAGGTAAAAAATCTGAAAAGATGATGCGCATATCAGTATATCCTAAATTCTTCAAACTTACAAATCGATCTTTTCCTTTTTCCGAAAGTATCTCGAGTCTGATATACCGATAAAATAAAGGCCACATCAATACACCAAATAACAGCGCCATAAACCAAAAATTATTTTTGGGCGAAAGCCCTATAAAAATAAGGAACACGATCAATACAGGAATAGAACGATAAGACTCATATATTTTCACACCTATTGTATCCATGGGTACATAAAAAAACTTTTTTCCTATGAATCTGATTTTATGCATGATGTAAAGTAAACATGCAAAACCAATTCCGAAAACCAATACTTTCCAAACGAAATGAAAAGCAAAAGCTTGAAAAGCATAATATATTATAAAAGGAAATGCGATCATGAACAAAATACATTGTAATACAGTGACTTGAATTTTGAAATCTCCGATATAACTCGTAAAAAAACCAAACAATATCCCTAAAATCAAGGAAACAGATAAAGAGATCAAACTGAACAATATACTAAAACGCGCACCTGAAACCAGTCCTACAAAAACATCTCGCCCAATCGTATCTGTGCCTAAAAGATGACCATTAGTTCCAGGCGGAACTGCGCCAATACCATCAAGATAGATGTATGTAGAAGGCTGATCAAAAAAGAAAGGTGCAACAAAAATGAAGATCAAGACGAATAGTCCCAGAAGCTGTATGATGGTTTTTGACTTAAGCATCTTGAAACGATATTGTAGGATTATAAACACGATATAATATATCACTGATCAACAGAATCAAAGACCCGAAAACAAATAGCATCAGAGCAATAGGAATAAGAACATTGATGTCGTTCTCTTTTATGGTTTCTATAAGTAATCTCCCCATTCCAGGAATATTAAATACGTACTCGATAATGAGCGCACCAGCTAATCCACCAATAAGTTTATTCCCTATAATGGTCACAATAATGCCTCTTATATTCTTTACTTTATGCAGATTAACAGCTTGAAATGACAGACCTTTCATTCGCGCTGTTGTATGGTACATGCGGAGTGTTTCTCTATTCAATGATGACTTTACGAGTCGAGTAATATAAGGAAGACCCCATAAAACAAGACAAATCAATGGCAGTATCAATTGGTGAAAATTACGTCCTAGGTTTTCAAAAAAAGTATTGCTTGGGGACCAACCATATGCATTAACGGCAGGAAATAATTTTAGAAAAGGACTTATTTCATTGGTTGTTAATGCATTCAATAAAAAAAGAGCAAATACAAAAAGTGGAATACTTTTCAAAATGTAAAAAGAATGTTCCATCCATTTTGTAAAGCGACTCGGAGATGCATGAAACCATATACCGAGCAACACACCCAACAGCGTGCTACATATGACTGATAAAAGCAGCAAAAAAAATGTAATAGGAAGCGCACTATAAATTTTAGATTTGGCTAACTTCCCATCATTTAGTGATCGCCCCCATTTCAATGAAAACAGATTGATCATATGTTGGTGAAATGCATTGTCCTTGCCAAAATAAAAAAAGCCAGGTTTCCATGAAAAAATCATTTTCCGGCTAGACTCCACTTGTTCGATAGCTGTTTTTATGGCAGTAAAATCTTCTTGTTGATCTGATTTTCGAACGGCTTCTTTCCAATATTCCAATAACTCAGAAGCTGAAGATTTGGACCACACGTCAAGAAATGGAGAGGATGAATGTTCTTGAGAAGAAACCATAAGCTCGCCATACAGTAGTTCAATAGAATGGAAGCTATAATTCTCTTTCAACAATAGATCAAATACTCTTTTTTTGATGGGGTGAACAATGGAAAAATATGCTTTATTATAATTGCTCTTTGTCATCGAAAAATAAAAGGGAGGAAGGTCCAACTTATTTTCTTTAGCTGTCTTTTCGTAAATCTCTGCATATGCTATATTATCCGTAGTAAATTCATCAGACGTAATTAATTGGTCAATAGGATCAACAGGTGAAAAGCTTATGAGAACAGTGATAACCCATAGAAACACAGGAATACTACAAAGGGTAAAAGCCAATCTTTTAAGGATGAAGCCGAGCATTTTTTATTTTGGGTTAAACCCAAAAATATCTATAAAAAAGGAGAATCATAGCATGTTAAAAAAAGCAATGTAGAGAATAGAATATGATTCCATCAAATAATAAATCAAAACAATCCATTAAATACCAGCTTGTATATTATTGAATTTACTGTGTATCTTTTAATATTGTGTACTTTTGCATATACTTTAAATCGAAATTAATATGAGAAGAGTAGTTGTTACTGGTATAGGAGCATTAACTCCCATAGGAAATAATGTAGCTTCATATAGCCAAGCATTGAGAGAAGGAAAGAGTGGTGCAGGGATGATCACCCATTTTGATGCTTCGGAGTTCAGGACAAAATTTGCATGTGAGGTTAAAAACTTTGAGCCAGAGCAATATGTAGATCGTAAGGCCCTTCGAAGAATGGACCCTTTCTGTCAATATGCTATGTACGTTGCTGGGCAAGCCGTAGAAGATTGTGGCATAGACTTTTCAGCCATAGAAGATCCATTCCGTGCAGGAGTGATATGGGCAAGTGGGATAGGAGGATTTTATACAATGGAAAAAGACATAGGTGATGTCATAAAAAGTGATGGACCTCCGCGTTATTCCCCTTTTCTAATTCCGAAACTTATCTCAGATATTGCGCCAGGTCATATTTCAATGGCATATGGATTAAAAGGTATTAATTACGGAACTGTATCAGCTTGTGCTTCTTCGAATCACTCCATAGGGAATGCAGCGGATTATATTCGAATGAATAAAGCCGACATTATCATTGCTGGTGGATCTGAAGCTGCAGTGACACATGCAGGGATAGGAGGATTTTCATCGATGAAAGCGATGAGTATTCGAAACGATGATCCGCAGACTGCTTCTAGACCATTTGACTTGAATCGAGATGGTTTTGTTCTGGGAGAAGGTGCAGGAGCATTAGTTCTAGAAGAATACGAACATGCAAAGAAAAGAGGAGCAAAAATTTATGCTGAAATTGCAGCTGTTGCATTTACAGCAGATGCTTACCACATAACAGCTCCACATCCAGAAGGAATAAGTGTTTCAAAAGTTATGGAATTGGCATTAAAAGAAGCACAAATGAATACTTCTGACATAGATTACATCAATGTCCATGGTACATCTACTCCACTAGGAGATATTGCTGAGATAAAAGCTATTCAGAATGTATTCAAGGATGATGCTTATGACTTGAATATCAGCTCTACGAAATCTATGACTGGTCATTTACTAGGAGCTGCAGGAGCAATTGAAGCAATAGCAGGAATATTAGCTATTGAAGAAGGATTCGTTCCTCCAACCATCAACCACTATGAAGATGATCCAGCTTTTGACAATAAACTGAACTTTACATTTAATGAAGCGCAAGAGAAAAAAGTAGAATCTGTTCTTAGTAATACCTTTGGATTTGGGGGACACAATGCATCTTTGTTATTCAAGAAAGTGTAAACACAGTGTATGGTAAATGATATTCGTCGGTTTTACAATTTTTATATTTCCAAGGATAAACAACTTGCAAAAAGGATAAAAAATGTAACAGGAATTACTCCTGCTCGGATGCATTTGTATAAACTCGCCTTTCTACATAAATCCATGAACAATGAAGTTCATTACAAAGGAAACAATGAAAGATTAGAATACTTAGGGGATGCTATTTTATCTACTATTGTTGCCGACTATTTGTATACAAAGTACCCTGGAAAGGATGAAGGGTTTATGACAAAGATGCGGTCTAAAATTGTTAAAAGGAAAACTTTAAACAGCATAGCTGATCGAATGGGACTAGATCTTATACTCACTGATTTTTCAATGGGTAGGATGTCTTCTACAATGCTGGGAAATGCTCTAGAAGCATTGATAGGGGCGATCTATCTAGAGTCGGGATTTGAAAAAACGAAATCCTATGTCATCAAAAACATCATTAGAAAATATCTTGACATCCATAAACTAGAAGATAAGGATGATAACTTCAAAAGTCGATTATTGGAATGGTGCCAGAAAAACAATAAAACTGTCGATTATAAGATGATCGAAAAGTTCAAATTTGACAAACGTGACCGGTTTAGAATTGCCGTTATGATAGATGGTGAAGATATGGGACAAGCTGAAGACTTCAATAAAAAAGCTGCAGAGCAAACGGCTTCTCATAATGCCATTCAAAAACTTGGTTTGAGTATCATGTCCCAAAAATCAACTGAACATATCAATTAAATGGATTCACTGACTCAAATTGTACTTGGTGCTGCAATGGGTGAAGTTGTTGCGGGAAAAAAAATAGGAAATAAAGCAATGTTGTGGGGTGCTGTTGCTGGTACAATACCTGATCTAGACGTTTTTGTAGGTCCTATACTAGGCTGGACGGAGGAAGCCAACCTTGCTTTTCACAGAGGCATCAGCCATTCCATTCTATTTGCTATCCTAGTACCCCTTCTTCTTGCTTGGTATACTAGTTGGCTCTATGGAAATGAACACCACAAAAAAACGGGAGTGAAATTAGCTACTGCTATAGGAGGGATTCTCTTTCTCATCTTTTGTGGATTCATACTTAATTTTATTGGCTTTCAAATTGCCGGAAGTTTCCCTATTTTATTTACTACTATAAGTAGCTTACTGATCATTATTTTATGTGTTTTTTTGTATAAATCAATTGTTCTGCATCAGCAAGCAGATGTGAATATAAGCTATGGGAGATGGTATTTATTGTTCTTTCTAGCAGTTTTCACACACCCTATACTTGATTCCTGTACGGGATATGGAACACAACTTTTTCAGCCATTCAGTGATATGAGAGTGGCTTGGAACAATATTTCGGTAGCCGACCCTTTATATACAGCTCCTTTTTTATTGTGTATCATATTAGCCGCTACACGTGGAAAATACAATAAGTGGCGTGTAGTATTTACATATGCAGGAATCATCTATTCTCTTCTTTATCTTGGGTTTACGATAAGAAATAAATACATTGTTGATCAAGTTTTCAGAGCATCACTTGAAAAGAATGAAGTCAAGTACTCTAGGCACATGACTACGCCTACGATACTCAACAATATCTTATGGCATTGTATTGCTGAAGGACCAGATGAATACTACGATGGTCAATATTCTTTATTAGATCGTAAAAAAGAAGTAGAATTACATGTTATCAAAAAAAATGAACAGCTTATTGTTTATCCAGAAGATGAACGAATTAAAATTCTAAAGTGGTTTTCTGATGATTATTTTAACGTACTCCAGTTAGATGGAGATACCATTCAGATCAACGACCTTCGATACGGTCCATTTATTCCTGGAGATTCTGACAACCCAAATAATTATATCTTTCCTTTCAAACTCTACCCAGATAATGAAACCGGAACATATGTCTTAAAAGATCAATCAGGACCACCTGAAGATGGAACCATGCAAGAATTCTGGGATCGGTTAATCAACAGAATAAAAGGAATTTAGTGTATAATTTGACTTTCTAATCTATGATTCTCCTTAATTTGAATCAATAGATTTTGTATTTTTAGTGTATGGAAAAAGAGCAATATAAAGATCCTTATAAACGCGTTGAATTACCTAAATCTACTGATGATTTCGTGCACATCAATTGCCCGTCATGCGGACACAAAGCGTCATCCAATGATTTAAATATCAATGATAAAATTGCAAAATGTGGATCATGCGATGCCGTATTTTCCTTTGAAAAGGAATTACTTCCTTTATTGACAAAAAAAGAACTGCTTCAAAAACCTGTTGGAGTAGATGAAATCTATTTTGGAAAGGATCTCGAATTGGCTATGAATAAACCCATGCGTCCCTGGGAAATAGTAGGGCTTATGCTTTCACCTGCTGTCACATTTTTTAGTGGATTAATATATTATAAAGAAGATATTCTATTCGCTTTGATCCTAGCCTTGATTTCAGGAATGATCTTTACGTACTATCTCATCAAAACAGTTAAAAAAAGGCAAGAAAAGGTATTTTTCACTTGTCATGAAAACCAATTGGTCATGGAATGGGAAAATGAAAGAGCGATTAAACCACTTGTTTTTCAAACGAATGAACTTGATCAACTATACGTTACTCGTACACATAATGGTTTTGCATTAAAAGCGATTTTGAATACCACTTCAGGACAAGAACATAAATTGTTGATTGATGGTCTAAAAACAACAATGGACTTAAAATATATTGAGCAACAAATCGAAGCATATTATGGTCTACCAAATAGGAAAG
>JAHDGD010000220.1 GCA_020627825.1 Saprospiraceae bacterium | reverse complement strand
TACATCCAGTTCATAAAGTAAAAAAGCATCATGCAGGAATCGATTTTACTGCACCAAGAGGTACAGAAATAATAGCGACTGGAAATGGTAAAGTAATCCGTGTTGAGCGAAAGAAAAGAGGGTACGGTAAAAACGTTATAGTTGATCACGGGTACGGGTTTACAACGCTCTACGCTCACATGTATACAATTGATGTTGAAGTAGGAGATTTTGTTTCAAAAGGACAGAAATTGGGAACGGTTGGTAGCACTGGAACATCAACAGCGCCACATTTACATTACGAAGTTCGAGTAGATGGTAAAGCAATTAATCCTATTGATTATGTTTTGGATGGATTAACACCAACAGAATATCAAGAACTCGTTAATAAAGCAAGTATTGCGAATCAGAGCTTCGACTAATAAAGATAAAAAAGGGTATTATTTTTTTGGGCTTTAAGCCCAAAAATAAAGCGATCCAGAAATCATATTCTGCATCGCTTTTTTGTTTTTATAGAGCCTGCTGGAATAATTGCAGTTTTTCTTTTAATTCAGTTGCTTTCTCTACATCCAAGATGCCGTCTGTTGAAAAGTTCTTTCCAAAAAATGGCAAAGAAAATGTAGTTATAATATGACCTCCTAAAAAAGGGAATCCTTTCTCAGCTATTCCTAGTACTGTTAATCCACCTCTTCCTCCAGGTGAAGTAGCCATTAAAAACATTGGCTTGTCTTTCCACACCTTTTTATCCACTCTAGATAACCAATCATAAAAGCTCTTAAACGCAGCAGTATATGCTCCATTATGTTCTGCTAATGAAACAACAATTCCATCTACTTTTCCCATCTTTTCATCAATCTCTGTGATGCGTTCAGGAATGCCATGCTCTTGCTCTTGATCAATTCCGTACATTGGAATATCAATTGTATGAAGATCTAGTAAGTCTACATCAACATCATGTAATGAATGAGCAACATATGCAGCTAATGATTTATTAATGGAGTTTTTACTATTACTTCCTCCTAAAGCTATTATTTTTTTCATATTTCTTTGTTTAGGTAAATAAAACCTAATTAAGTAAGATGAAGTTTAATCACTTGTAGTTAAAAATGAGTAAAGTAAATAACTTAACATCTGAAGGTCTAGTGTATGACGATTAGTTTACCATTTAACTCACCTACTGAATATAAATAAACCCCTGGCAACCAATTTCCTGTAGTGATCGATAAAGCACCCTTGAATACTTCTTGAAATTGAACTTGACCATTCAGATTATAGATGATTAAGATCTCATCTTGAAAACTCTCAGATATAATATGAAACTCAGTGGAAGATGGATTAGGAAAAATCTTTATTAATTGAGATTCATTTGTCTGAGTAGAGGAAATAGCCATATTTTCAGAATTAAAGGAAGGGTTCATGAGTTCAAACCCTCCTACCCCATTTGGTATTCGGCCATATGAAATGTCGGGTAACTGTGAACCGAAATCTACAACATCAATAATGGATGTATCCATAGGACTGGACAATAAGAGTGATTCGCCAGAAGCAGACAACTTGAAAGAAGCATGCAAACCGGATTGATCAACATCACCATCGGTCCATATGATTAAATAATCATTGGCACCAATTATCGTTCCATTTGGTATACTCCACTTTGTTAAATCAGTCTCGTCATCGGATAAAAAATACCCTGATAAATCTAAAGACTCGGAACTGTTGTTGTATAATTCAACCCAATCATCAAATTCATTATCTTGATCTTCCTGTATGGTGGCATTAGAAGCCAATAATTCATTAATCACCAGTACACCAGCTTGAGGACTTGAAATGGCACTTATTTCATAAAACTCAAATTCCGCTCTTACTGGTGAAAATATACCTACATCTTCGTTTTCAGCGTACACGTAGAATTCAGTAAAAACTGATTGTATTTGAATATCTACTCCATACACACCATCATCAGCTAGACCATCATTGTGTAATCCATCATCAAACATACTCACTTTTTGAAAAGGAGCTAATGACTTGTCACGAAAACCTAAATATACATCGGAAGCTCCTGCAATAGTCGCATTCACATAAACGATATCTTGTAGTTGGGGAGAGGAGTTAGACACTTCTACATTAAATATCTCTAGTGTAGTATTTGAAAAATCACTTTGTGACATTAAATAAGTGCTTCGACCATCCATTAAATTCGTAATTCCAGGAACCGAACCACCACCAGGGCCACCACCTATAATAACATCACTTGTTAAGTTCGTGGTAAATTGATCGTTGGTATAGAATTTATTTTGATCTTCTTGTACTGCCTCTTCTATGAAATTTTGCAATTCAATAGCGCGATTGACGTAAGAACCATTCTCAAAATGTTCTTCCCAAATGGTTTTATAATGTGCTACATATTGCCGTTTGTATCGTGGGACACTTAACAGTTGACTAACCAAAGGGTATTGATCTTCTGAGTCGTGGAGAAGATAATCCATTTGTTGTTTAGCTGTTGTGTTTTGTAAATTACTTGTGCCAGTTTGTGAAAAAACACCAAATGATTCATTGAGATCCCACACAATGGGATAAAATTGTTGATAATCACCTCTATACAGATAATAGTTTTGGGCAAATCGACCAATGTAACTATCCAAGTTCACCAAAATGTTATCAAAAGCCAACATCCATAATGTTCGATCTACATCAAGAATTTCAGAAATAGATGTAATATGATTTTCAAGTGTATCACAAAGATCAATCAATTCATCCCATCCATAATCGGACTTAATTTCATAAGCGCCATAATATTGACTACTATCTTGTCCTAGATAAACTAGATTGGGAAAATCATCGGATTGAGGTCCTGCCCCTTCAGGTGGAGAACATTTAAATCGTGTGTGATCTTTGGAACCAAATCGGGATTCCATGAATTTTTTAGAAATGGATTCTGTATTGGTATACACTCCTATGAATTGGCCATTTACATACAGTTTAGCAAAATTGGCTTTTGGCGCTACCATATAATTACGAAGAATTTCATATGCGAGTACTTCCCTTATCATGGAAGGATCTTTATATCCATTTGCAAGTTTAATATCGGTAAATCCTTCATGTTCGTGATCTTTATATGTATTAAGCTCAATATGCCAAGGATTTTTTATTTGATTGGCATTATACGAACTATTGCCTTTATATTTTACACCAATGCTATCATATGTTACTCCATTAATTGCAATACTTTGTGCTACTATATAATCTTCTGTTGTTGCGTAAGCATTGTCCATTAATTGATCCCAATTACTTTCAGAAAAAGTAATTTCAATGGTTTGGATGGTTTCTATATCATAAAAATCCTGGCTGAACAATACAAAAGAGATCACACAATAAAGTGCGGTTAAATATAGCTTCATAAAGTATAGTTTATACCATTTAAATTTTAAGATGTCGGTGTTTCATTCAAATTTAAAATACATGAATTCGACTTATAATTTTCTAAGGAAGACATTTATTTAAATAATAACTTATCCGACATTTTAGAAATTAAGTGGTATTAGTACAATCTGATATTAGATTGTTAAAGGTAGAAAAGGTTTAATTAAAAAATAATTATTCATAAAATAATGAGCAAATGTCACCTCTTTTGATCTTGGGTTTACCAAAATATTAATTGAGTTGTTTTCGGAATACAGTCATTTCAAAAAAAAATAGAAAATCATCTAGGGTGCTTTTTTTATCTACAACATATTTATCCTTTTTTCAAAATATGATCTTTCGATGTCATTTTGGACAAGCTCAGCTGCACATTGAAAAGCTTTTTTTGCATTTAAGTCATCATCTATAGCACAATATGCTTCCGCTAAAGTGGCATGATACAAATAGATTCTTGAATTAAGATACGATAGATCCAATGGTAAAAGGAGATGTAAAGCTTCCTCAGCTTTATTTAATTGAATCAAAATCATTGCTCTATTGAGTTGATAATATCCACTTGGTGCTAAATCTTCCATTTTATCATAAAATGTAGCTATAGAGCTCCAGTCTGTAGATTTAAAATCAATTGCTTTACAATGTTCTGCTGCAATAGCAGCTTCATAATGATAAATACCAACTTCATTTTCTTCCAAAGCTCGGTTCATTAAAAGAGATCCTTTTTGCATCATAGGCATTGACCATAGGGAACGATCTTGATCTTTTAGTGTCACTAAAGTTCCATCTTCATTAATTTTTGACGGAAGTCTGACGCTTAATAAGCAAAATAACGCTTCTAGTGCAATCGTATGACCATTGGATATTTCAGTATGCTCATTCACCAATTGAATCAATCGCCAAGCTTCAGCACAAAGCTCCTGTCTTACGATTTTTTGTCTTGACGCCGAATGAAAACCCTCCATAAAAAGTAAATAAAGAACATTCATCACCATTCCAAGACGATCAGCAATTTGATAAGCATCAGGAATTTCGAATAGAATTTCTTCATCTATGATTCGCTTTTTTGCTCTTGTTATACGCTTTTTTACGTTTTCTTCTTTAAGCAACAAAGCGGAAGCAATTTCTTTTCGATTCAATCCTGAAATTGTTTTTAACGCAAAAACAATTTGATCTCTAGGGTCTAGTAAGGGATGACACGCTGCGAATATCATACTAAGTTGTGCGTCAGCTATGTTTTCGTTTTGAAACAAATGATCTATAGTATAGCTCATCGAACCATGTGTCAGGTATTGTTCCCCTTTGATTTTAGATTGCTTTCTCAATAGATCAATCGTTCTATTTCTTGCAACTTTTATAAGCCAAGCTTCTGGATTGGGAGGGATTCCATTTTTCCAAGATTGATAAGCTTTTACAAAAGAATCTTGGATCGCATCTTCAAGCATTTCCATATGCTCAAGCCCGAAGATACGAACCAAGACTGCTAACATTCGACCATTATGATGTCGAAACAGATGTTCTATGATTTCTTTGGGTGAACTCAAGAATATTCTTCAAAATTTACTACTTCTCTGATCTCCACTGCTCCATTAATATCGAAATCTGGAAAATCTTCCGCCATTTCCAATACCTCTTCAATGGAGTTGGCTTGAACATGATAAAAACCTCCTACAACTTCTTTTAAATCTGATGCAGATCGATCAGAGACTACTTTATTGGGTCCCGAGATTAATTTAGCTGAAGCATGTAATGCCTCACCTCCTAGCATGGCACCTCGTTCTTTTAATTTGTCTGTCCAAGCAAACCACTGTCCCATTCGTTCTTGAATTTCTTCTGGTGACATTCCAGTCAATTCATAACTTGCTGGACCGTGCAATAACATGATAAATTGTTTCATAATAAGCATTATTTAGTTTTATAAAAATAGATGAAAATCATCTTATCATGAATAGTACGATTCGCAAATTAAAGGTGGGGACAATTTTTTATTATTTTTTTTGAATGTA
>JAHDGD010000037.1 GCA_020627825.1 Saprospiraceae bacterium | reverse complement strand
GGTCCGTGTCTCAGTACCCGTGTGGGGGGTCACGCTCTCACGCCCCCTACCCATCATCGTCTTGGTAGGCCGTTACCCTACCAACTAACTAATGGGACGCACACCCATCTTTTAGCGCCGGAGCTTTAATTGTCAAATCATTAAAATAACAATACTATGGGGTATTAATCTTCGTTTCCAAAGGCTATCCCCCACTAAAAGGTAGGTTGTGTACGCGTTACTCACCCGTGCGCCGGTCGTCATCAAGAGCAAGCTCTCATGTTACCCCTCGACTTGCATGTATTAAGCCTCCCGCTAGCGTTCATCCTGAGCCAGGATCAAACTCTCCATAGTAATATCTTTGATTACGATTTCTCGTAATTCTAATCTGTTATATGGCTAGCTTTTTCCTCTCAAAAAATTTGCTGGCGATTGTTGAATTATGTATTCTTTTCTCGCGTCTTACCTAATAAAAATTAGGTTCTACATTATATATCCTATCGTGTCAATGAACTTATTTCTTAAAGCTTTATTTCTAAAGCGGCGCAAAAATAGAACCTTTTTAGAAACTACAAAACTTTTTGATGTTTTTTTTAAAAATTATTTTTTCTCAATTTCACAAGCATCAGTCCAAAATAATAACCCATTTCTTTCAACGGGATGGCAAAGGTACAACCTTTTCTTTCTTTTCACCAAATTTTTTCACAAAAAAAAATAATCTTTTTTTACTCTTTTTTAAACCCTTCTGACTTTCTTATACATTCCAACATTTTACCTACCATTTCTCCTTTTTATGCCATTAATAATTCCGCACTTTGACCCTTTAGCCAAACCTCAAATTTTACTTTTTTTTCCTTTTATTAAGGAATAGTCACATTGTTCTTGTAAATCTCTCGTTTTTTAGCTCTTAAACAGAAAGTAGCTCATTTCATATAATGACATTTTGGGGGAAACCCCAATTCCAACTTATAGCATATTAAATCTATTCCGTAACGCACTACTACACAATAAATAGATTTTTTTACTATCTGGTACGCGCACTCTTTCTTCTGCCAATGTACTAGCTGATGTATTCTTAATCTTATTGAATAAATTGATATAATATATATAGGCAAGATAAACACCTAATCTACACCCTTTAGGCAATTGTGTTATTCCTGCATATCCTGCAGCAAAATCTTTCGATATATCCGCTTCAATTTCTCGCTTTTCTAAATTATTGAACTGTAGATAATCCAATCCTGGAAAGTACGTTCGACCTCTTTCTTCATAATCACTCTTTATATCTCTTAAGAAATTAATCTTTTGAAACGCAGAACCCAATTTTCGAGCAGGTTCTTTAAGCTTGTCATATAAGGCACTATTATTTTCAGTAAACACTTTGAGACACATTAACCCCACTACCTCTGCACTACCATATATATACTTATTATATGTCTGCCATTCATAATCTGTTTTATCAAGGTCCATTTCCATACTGTCGAGAAATGCATCAATCAAATCTTTGTCTATTCCATATTCATGCACCGTTTTCTGAAAAGCATGTAATACTGGGTTTAAACTTAATTTATCTTTAATTGCTTGATGCGTTCTAATTCTAAAGTCATCTAAAAGTCTCTTCTTGTCGTGTTCGTGAAACGTATCTACTATTTCGTCAGCAAATCTCACAAATCCATATATATTATATATAGGTGTTCGAAACTTCGAATGGAACATCTTTATCCCCAGCGAAAACGATGTACTGTATTTATTCGTTATCAATTGGCTGCACTGCTCACATGTAGTATTGTATAAACTAATCATAAGGTTTCTTTTAGAATTTCTTTAGCAACAACGCATCCTGAGATAATAGAAGGAGGAACTCCTGGACCTGGGGTTGTTAATTGCCCTGTGTAATATAGATTTTTGATGTGCTTATTTCTCAACTTAGGTTTTAGGAATGCCGTTTGCCTCAATGTATTGGCTAATCCATAAGCGTTTCCCTTAAATGAATTGTATCTAGACTTGAAATCATCCATTGCAAATGATTTTTTGTAGATGATATGTGGTTCAATGGATTCTCCAGTTTTTGTCTCCAATCTTCGAATCACCTTTATAAAATTTTCTTCTCTCTTTTCATCACTGTCTTCTAAACCAGGTGCTAAAGGAATCAATAAAAATATATTCTCCATCCCTTCTGGAGCGACTGTTTTATCAGTCTTGGATGGAACACATGCGTAAAATAGTGGGGCGGAAGGCCATTTAGGAGTTTCATATATTTCATCCGCATGTTGATTAAAATCCTCATCAAAAAATAAATTATGGTGAGTCAACCCTTTTATCTTTTTATTTACACCTAAATAAAACAAAAGTGAACTTGGTGCCATAACTCTTTTGTCCCAATATTGATCTGTGTAATTCCTTGTATGATCATCTAACAATTGCGTATCAACATGATTATAGTCTGCATTTGCAATGACGTAATCAGCACGATATTGATTCCCCGAGGTATGTACCTTTGTTGCTACTTTATTTTCAGTATCAATTTTATAAACAGTTTCATTGAATCTAAACTGTACTCCTTGCTCCACTGCGATTTTATGCATCGCTTTAGAAATTTCATACATACCCCCATCAGGATACCAAGTCCCCAATGTGATGTCAGCATAATTCATGAGACTATATAATGCAGGTGTTTTTTCGGGCTTTGCGCCCAAAAATAGAACAGGAAATTCCAACAATTCAACAATCATTGGGTTTTTAAACAGTTTTCTGATTGATGAAGAAATACTTGAAAACATCTGAAGTCTAAAAGCGCTTTTCGCTATTCTAAAATCAACAAACTCGCTTAGTCCATGACTCGGTTTCCATACGAATTCATTCATACCGACTTCGTATTTATATTTAGCCTCTGCCAAAAATGATCTGAGCTTCTGGCCTGCTCCAGATTCCATTGATTCAACTAAATCAATGACAGCATCTTCACCTGCTGGCACATCAACAGATGTATTGTTTTTAAAAAAAACTCTGTATGATGGATCCAATCTTTTTAATTTGTAAAAATCAGATGCTGTTTTACCAAAATGTTGGTAAAAATTTTCAAACACCTCAGGCATCCAATACCAACTGGGGCCCATGTCAAACACAAACCCTTTTTCTTTGAACTGACTCGCACGACCTCCAGGACCTTCATTTTTCTCAATGACTGTAACTTCATGTCCTTCTTTAGCTAAGTATGCAGCACTAGAAAGACCAGCAAAACCTGATCCAATGATGATAATTTTTGACATAAATTAGTTGAATTAGTCTAAAATACTAAAAAATAACTTAATCCAAAGATTTTTGTTTAACATTTTTTAAAAAAAATTAAACAAACGAGATGGATTAATTTACTCAACTAATCAATAATTTGATTTCTTGCATTGAAAAATGCCGAACTTTTCCTTCTTTATGTAGAGAAAGTCTACCTTGATCATCTATTCCTATTATTTCAGCATTGAACGCATGTCCGTTTGCTAAAAAAGAATGAACTTCACCTCTTCCATAAAGCTTTAACAGATATTGTTTCTTAAGTTTTAGAAATTCGTTTGATCTTAATTTATGATAGAACTGTTCGATCTCTTTTAAAATAGCGTTTAGTACAATTTGTAGATCATATTGCTTTTGAGTAATCTGAAACAATGATATTGGATTTGGTAAATCATCAGGAAATAGTTCTTGATTTACGTTTATTCCGAAGCCTAAAATTGAACTTGAAATAAAATTACCTTGCAAAGACTGTTTAATGAGCAATCCTCCAAGCTTCTTATTCTTATAATAAATGTCATTTGGCCACTTTATCTTGAATTCAAAAGCGCTCATTTTTTCTAAGGCAGTAGAAATAGCAAGACTCAACATAATATTCATATAATACATTCTATGTACTTCAAGAAATGAAGGCTTAAGAATTACGCTGACTGCAAGGTTCTTTTCTGTATCAGAAAACCATTTTCTGCCAATCTGACCTTTGCCATCTAGTTGATTGTACGTCGAAATGACAGTTCCTTCAATTGGATTACTTTTTGATAGTAATTCAGTACAGTAATCATTCGTCGATGAAAGTTTGTCGAAATGAATGGGATAAAACTCCATAAGCTCGTTGGACCGTTACTATAATATATATATTTGTACAAAGAACAGCTAAGGTAAATATAAAGTAAGTAAAAAGAAGATATTGAACGAAGGTAAAAGAACAAACGATACTGGAAAGTTATGCGATTTAATCGTTGATGCAATTCAAGATGTAAAGGGGAAAAATATTGTAAAGCTAGATTTGCGTCAATTAGATGCTTCTCCTGCTGAGTTTTTTATTGTTTGTGAAGGCGATTCGTCTACACAAGTAAAAGCAATTTCTGGAAAGGTACATAAAAAAGTTAAAGATGAGCTCAGCTTATTGCCGAATCACACAGAAGGAAAAGAAAACGGTCAATGGATTTTAGTTGACTATTTCAATGTAGTCGTACATGTATTTTATCCTGAAGCTAGACAATTCTATGAAATAGAAGACTTGTGGAGTGACGCAAAAATCACAGAATACCAAAATATATAAGATAATCTCGAACGATAAACATAAATGTGTGTTTATCTTATTCGACAAGAAATAAATTATGAGTCAACCAAATCCAAATAAAGATAAAAAGCCAGGTAAATTAGGGAACAACAATTATTGGTTAATTGCTCTACTATTTTTTGCTGTTATTGCTTTTAATCTGATCATTTACAGTTCAAGCAAGGGAAAAACTACAACTACAGAAGGTTTTTTTCAAATGGCTGAAAATAAAGAGATTGAGAAAGTAGAAATAATTAACGAGAAGATTGTTCAAGTATATTTGAACGAAGTAGGTAAAAGTAAAGAGGAAATCAAAGAAAATGCACTTAACCAAAAATCACCGCATTTCACTTTTCAAATAGGAGATATAGGGGTATTTCAAGAGCGAATAGACGCTTTAAATGCAGAAGAGAAAAGCATTATATTAGACCCTGTATACATCACAAAACAAAATTATTTACTGCCCATTTTAAGCTGGCTTATTCCTTTGTTTATTATCATAGCATTGTGGGTATATTTCATGCGTCGTGTTGGTGGCGGAGGAGGAGGGGCTGGAGCCCAAATTTTCAACATTGGAAAGTCGAAAGCATCATTATTCGATGCAAACTCCAAGGTTAATGTAACTTTTCAAGATGTTGCGGGTCTGGATGAAGCTAAGGAAGAGGTAATGGAAGTTGTCGATTTTTTGAAAACGCCTAAAAAATATACATCTCTTGGAGGAAAAATACCAAAAGGAGTCCTCTTGGTTGGACCTCCAGGTACAGGAAAAACTCTTTTGGCGAAAGCCGTAGCGGGAGAAGCTGGCGTTCCATTTTTCAGTATTTCAGGATCTGATTTCGTAGAAATGTTTGTTGGGGTAGGCGCATCAAGAGTACGGGATTTATTTAAACAAGCTAGAGAAAAAGCTCCATGTATTGTCTTCATTGATGAGATTGATGCAATAGGTAGAGCAAGAGGAAGAGGAGCGATGCAAGGTGGAAACGATGAACGTGAAAATACCTTGAATCAGTTACTAGTTGAAATGGATGGTTTCTCAACAGATAAGGGTGTAATTTTGATGGCTGCTACAAACCGACCTGATATACTCGATTCTGCATTAATGAGACCAGGAAGATTTGATCGTCAAATAGGAATAGATCGACCTGACTTAAAAGGAAGAGAGGCAATTTTTAAAGTTCACTTGAAAAACATAAAAACAGCAAGTGAAATGAAACCAGATATTTTGGCAGAAATGACACCAGGATTTGCAGGTGCCGAGATTGCTAATGTTTGTAATGAAGCTGCTTTAGTTGCTGCTCGAAGAAACAAATCATTTGTGGATATGGATGATTTTAATTTTGCTCTTGATCGAGTGATCGGTGGATTAGAAAAAAAGAATAAGCTTATTTCGCCAAATGAAAAAGAAATCATTGCGTATCATGAAGCAGGTCATGCAATATGCGGTTGGTTTCTTGAACATGCATCTCCTCTTGTAAAAGTAACTATAGTGCCAAGAGGTATAGGTACACTAGGATATGCACAATATAGACCCAAAGAGGAATATATAACAAGAACAGAAGCATTACTGGATAGAATGTGCATGACTTTTGGTGGTCGAGCAGCTGAAAAAATCATTTTTGATAAAATTTCTACCGGTGCACAGAGTGATCTTGATCAAGCTACAAAGATGGCTTACAGTATGATCGCCATTTATGGTATGAACGAAAAAGTAGGGAATGTATCTTTTTATGGTATGCAAAACGACCAATTCAATAAACCATATTCTGACGAAACAGCAAGCTTGATTGACGAAGAAGTAAGAAAAATGGTTGAAGAACAATATGTAAGAGCACAAAATCTTTTAAAGGAAAAAAGAGATGAACTAGAAGCACTTGCGCGTCAATTACTCGAAAAAGAAGTATTATTAAAAAGTGATGTGGAAAGACTTATCGGTCCCAGGCCTTTTGAAAGTGATGATGTGACTGAAGATACTCCAGATATCACACCAGAACTTCCTCCAGAATTATAATACCATTTATAGATAAATGAATTGGTAAAACATAAAAAGCTGTCTTATAGACGGCTTTTTTTAATGCAATGGAATGATGCCTTTCTCATTTTTTATTGCTGGATCTTTAGAATGTATTAAATAGTATCCTCCCCCTCCAGCTCCACACAGTTTGAAGTAGATATCATACGTGGCTTTCAATTGAAGCAGTTGTTCCTTAATTATACGAGGAAACATAGGTTTAAAATAATTCAATTGAAATTGCTCTACACGTTGAAACACATGAGCAAATTGAGTTTCGTCTGATGACATAAAATATTGAATAAGATTTCTATTTATAGGCGTTAATTCATCTTCAATGTGGTGTTGGAGACCTTTAAGTTGGTGTTCTTTATACCACTCAACCAAAGGTGAAGTTTTTCTTGAAACGCCAGAATCCCATAAATATAGAGATGATAGGAGTGAAAAATCACTATCAACGATTGATACTTTTTGATCTTCGACATGAATTCCTTTACCTAAATATGAAACCAAAGGATCCAATCCTGAGGAGCTTCCATGAAAATAACTTTCCATTGCGCTAAATATATTACGTAGCTCTGAAACATCATCTATCTTTTTAGAAACAAAAGCATCATAGACCGCTGCTACAACTGAACCACTACTACCACATCCATACCCTAAAGGTATATTCGAATCTAGAAATAATCCTTGTTCCCATTCCTTAGAAAAACGGTCTATATCTAGCTCGCTTATTCCTTGAACGATTATATAATCAAAAAATTTATCAAGGCTTTCTCGAGATTCAAATTCTAAATCATCATAGTCCCAGCATGCCATCTTTTTATAGAATGGCAAAGCAAGAGAATCTCCTCCATGTATTGCAGTATATTCACCAAAGAGAAGAACTTTACCCGGATAAATTTTATTTATTAATGTCTGATTCATTAGTGATTTGTAAAGTAAAAACTCAATGACTTTTTAAGGTCTTCAGGTAAATCAGGTATAAATTGTCTTGGAACAAGTAATGTTGCAATGTGATAAAAGTCCCTAAAAACATGATGTTTATCTGCAGTCTTTTTTAGATACTTATGGCCAGACGAGCCTCCTGTACCCATTTTATTCCCTAACATTCTCATGACCATTTGTGCATGTCTATTTCTCCATACCGTAAATTGCTGATCGACTTCAATTAACTTTCTTAATAAGTTAAAAGGTTGCCAAAGAATAGGTTCTTCTCTATATAGATTAATCATGAGTGCTGCAACAGTTGCTTTGTAACTTAATTTCAGCGTTCCTTTTTGAATCTGTTCTTCATGCTTTTCATAGGATAAAACTTGTAGAAAGTAATCTTCACTATGTTCCAAGTTTTGAATCCGAGCTTTTTTATTTTCAGGGCTTAAAATAGATGTTTCTTGAATCGCCTTTTTTTCTTGATCAAACATCTTATTTACAGATTCCTTATATAGATTTATAAAATCGAAATCTTTCCAATTTAAGAAAGGTGTTCTTTCTAGCCAATCTTCAATCAATGTAAATAGATTTTCGTTCGATTCCCAGTTTTTTATATTTTTCTTTCCTTCTTCATTAAAAACAACATCATAAGGAGCATTTAAATAGTTTTCTCTTTCAGCTCTCCTTAGACCTAATAAAATTTCTATTTCTCGAAATTGAATACTTTGAAAACCTGAAGCTGGAAACAAATAGGAACGGAATTCAAGGAAGTCCAAGGCAGTCATTGTTTCCATGACTTCTATTTGCTCTATAAGCAAGCCTTGAATTTTCAATATCCTATCTAACCGCGCAACTGAAATTCCAATGTTTCTTTCGTCGACTTTTCCATCATCAAAATCATCAATTAACGCATGTAATTCATGTACTATTTGCTTGAACCAAAGTTCGTAAACTTGATGCGTTATAATAAAAAGCATCTCATCATGCGCAGGATTCTGTGCCTCTTCTGACCTAAGTGCTTGAGCATTGAGTATCTTATCAAGTTGCAAATAATCTTGGTAATGAATTGAAGTATATTTAATGTCTTTTTTATCCATTCTGCGAAAGTAAAAAGTCTGCTACGAATTAACGAATGTTTTATAATACTTCATTACACTTCTTTTAAAATGTGTTTCATAAAACGAATACAGCCATTAGTCTAAAAATGATTAAAAAGCATTTATTTTTTTTTATTTTTCCATTCATAAAAATTCAAACAATGATAGGAAGAATCTGCGGGGTCTTACTGTGCATTATTATCGCATTAAACCAAGGCCAATCACAATCGCCAGAAAATTTGCAACTAAGCAAAAATATGGTGATTGAAAATGTTATGCTTGTTGAAAAAGCTGGGCTTTCGCCCAAAAAAGTTAACATAGTCATTCACAAAGGAATAATCAAAGAAATTATTACAACAACTAATTACCCTCCTGATGCTGTTGTAATTAAAGCAGATAGCTTATATGCCTATCCAGCTTTTATTGATGCAGGGTCTCACACTGCGTATCCAAAAAAAGAAGAGGAAAAACAAGAACGTGCTAGTGATCCTGGAAACCCTGGATACGATTTAGCAGGTGTAACACCTCAACATACTGTGCATGACCAATTAAATCTAACAGATGGATCGGTCGATAAAATGCGTAAAGCTGGATTCGCTGTTTCACATGTTCTTCCAAGAGGACGCATGCTAAGTGGTCAAGGTTCAGTTGTCCTATTAAAAGCAGACGAAACTATTCCCTATCTTAAAAAAGATGCTTCCATGTATGGAACTTTTAAAAGTGCTCAAGGAAGAGTATTTCCAAGCACCGTAATAGGAGTTATGACAAAACACAGAGAACTTTTCAAACAAGCGGAATATGCTAAGCGTTATGAAAATTCCTACGCTTCCAGTCCTTTAGGTATGGAGCGTCCTGCCTATCCTGAACAAATTCAAGCTTTGTATCCTGTGTTGGACAAAAGTCAACCTTTCTTTTTTCATGCAGAGAAAACACTTGACGTTAGTAGAGCACTTACATTAAATAAAGATTTAAAAAGCAAAATGATTTTGACGGAAGTCAAACAAATAGGTCCTAATATAGATCGATTAAAAGCCTTAGGCGTTCCTATTCTTATTTCATTGGATTTGCCGAAAACTATGGAAGAAGAAAAAGATTCAACAAAAGTTATTTCTGATTCAGAACAAAAGTTAATTGAAAGAAAAAAGGCTGCAATAAAGGAATATCAATCATTAGCTATGACCTTAAAAAGTCAAAGTATTCCATTTGGGTTCTCATTTTTAGAAACTAAACCAGGAGATTTACAGAAAAAAGTAACAATTCTTATGGAAAATGGAATGTCAAAAGATGATATATTAAAGGCTCTAACAATAGACGCCGCTACTATATTGGGTATTTCCAATGTTACTGGTACGCTAGAACGGAATAAACTTGCCAATATCATTCTTACAGATGGAGAAATTTTTGAAAAAGAAACAACAATTAATTATACAATTGTAGAAGGCAAATTGTATAAGCATGATGTGAAGAAAAAGAAGAAAATGACTGGTGATAAAGATGCGAAAGTAGATTTAGCTGGGGCATGGACTGCAACTGCAAAAATTCCAGGTCAAGAACAATCTGTCAAACTTATATTCAAAAAAGAAGACGATGAATACAGTGGTGTACTTGTAGACGATGAAGGGGACGAATATCAATTGAAAAATGTAGAATTACAAGGAAATATACTTTCATTTGAACTCTCATTCACCCAGCAAGGTATGACCATTGATATGAGTGTATCCGCACAAGTTGAAACCGATGACTTCGAAGGAACAATATCTGTAAATGATTTCGGTTCATTCCCATTTGAAGGCTCAAGATTATCAAACCCAGAAAAATAAAAAGATGAAAAGTATTTATATAATATGGTCTCTGCTTATTTGCTCCATATCATTTCTAAATGGTCAAGAGAAAGGAGACGTTTTAATCAAAAATGGAACTGTTATAACTATAACAAATGGAGTTCTAGAAAATCATGATGTGTACATAAAAGATGGCATCATTAAAAACATTGCCAAAGATATTTCTGCTCCTAAAAATGTCAAAATAATTGATGCAAAAGGAAAATTCGTAATGGCAGGGATTGTAGATGCACATTCTCATATAGGAATTACCACAGTAAATGAAGCAACTGCACCAAATACGGCACAAGTATGGGTAGGTGATGCAATTAATCCTCTTGATGTATCACTTTATAGAGCGCTAGCAGGTGGAGTAACTGTTTCACATGCCATGCACGGATCAGCTAATGCAATAGGCGGAGAATGTGAAACCATCAAACATAGATATGGTGAAATAGATCCAGAAATGATGCGTATGAAAGATGCTCCTAGAACAATAAAATTTGCTTTGGGAGAAAACCCAATGAGAGTTCATGGAGAAGGTAGTGATATTGTCCCTGCAACTAGAATGGGAGTTGAGCAAGTGATGAGAAATTCTTTTGCGGAAGCAAAAAAATACAAAAAAGCTTGGTCAGATTTCAACAGCGGAAAAACTAAAAAACCACCCATGTATGATAATAGAATGGAGACAATGGTTGATATCCTTGAAGGAGAAATTATTATCCATTGTCATTCATATCGTGCAGACGAAATTTTAATGCTGATGAATGTGTGTAAAGATTATGGTGTAAATAAATTAGTATTTCAACATGTAAATGAAGGATTTAAAGTTGCTCCAGAGCTAGCAGCTTGGGGAGCTGGAGCTTCTGTTTTTTCAGATTGGTGGGCATATAAGTTTGAAGTATATTATAGCACAGCATATAATGCAGCTATTTTAACAAAAAATGGGGTACTTACTTCTATCAATAGTGATTCACAAGAGCTCATACGTCATTTATATCACGAAGCTGCAAAGTCACAAAAATATGGTGATTTAACAGATGAAGAAGCACTGAAGTTAATCACAATTAATCCGGCTAAACAGCTTGGGATTGATGACAGGGTAGGTTCAATCGAAAAAGGAAAAGAAGGTGATATTGTAATATTTAATAATCACCCATTATCTATTTATGCAATTCCAGAATATACGATTGTAGATGGAGTTGTAAGATTTGATATAAATGAAGATCCAACAGATATGCGTGTAGATATCGATCCAGAAGGTTCAATACCTACCTATATGCATACAGAAACTGAAGATCATGACCGTTGTATGCAAGGAGTTAGTGAATCTCATAATCATCAACATTAAAATAAAATTCAATGAATAAATTACATATATATATAAGTTGTGTATTGCTTATCTTATGCTTTAGTGACATTCAAGCACAAATGGTAGGCAAAGGAAGCTATGGAAAATTTTTACTTACAAATGCTGAAATTCACACGGTTACGAATGGCGTTATAAACGGATCAGTCCTTATTGACAATGGAAAAATTGTTTCCATTGGTGATGTAAGTAATTCAGGAGATGCAACCGTTATTGATTGTTCAGGAAAACGGATATATCCAGGATTCATTGATAGTGGTACTACACTAGGACTAAATGAGATAGGAGCCGTATCATTAACAAGAGATGCAAATGAAATAGGAGATTTCACTCCACAAATGCAAGCTTTAACTGCTGTCAATCCAAACTCTGTTTTAATCCCAGTAACACGAGTAAACGGAGTAACAACAGTACTAACCACTCCAACAGGTGGACTGTTTCCAGGTACAGCGACACTAATTGATCTTTGGGGGTACACCCCAAATCAAATGTCAACAGGCTTTCAAGCATTAATGGTTAATTACCCAAACACAGGGAAAAGAGGAAGATGGGATAGAAGAAGTGAAGAGGATATAAAGAAAGATGCAGAAAAGGCCATAAAGAAATTAAATGAATACTGGGAGAAAGCAGTATCGTATTCAAAAATATACGCTACTGCTGGAGATGATATGGATTACAATCCAGAACTTGAAGCTATTCGTCCAGCGATCAATAAAAAAATGAAAGTTGTTATAAATTGTAATTCAAAAGCAGATATTTTGAGCGCCATTAAATGGATCAAAAAGAACGATATAGATGCAGTTTTGGCTGGTGTTCGAGAAGGCTACATGATAGCCGATTCTATTGCTGCTTCTGGTATTCCCGTAATCACAGGACCCATCCTTGACATGCCAAGTAGAGCATCTGAAGCTTACGATTCGGCCTATAAAAATGCAGGTGTTATGCAAAAAGCTGGAGTTCTTGTGGCTATACAAACTAGAGAAAATGAAAACGTACGTAATTTACTTTACAATGCAGGATTTGCAGCTGCGTATGGTATGGGAACTGAAGGTGCTGTAGAAGCAATTACAATTAATCCTGCTAAAATTTTCGGTGTTGATGAGATGTATGGAAGTATAGAGGAAGGAAAAGTTGCGAATTTATTTATATGTGATGGTGATCCTTTCGAAACAAAAACAACAATTGAGCAGGTTTTTATAGGAGGTTGGAAAATACCAATGGAGAGTCGTCACACGCTTTTGTATGATGAATTCTTAAAAAGAAATCCGGGGCTTGATGAAAAGTAAAAAGACTTTATTGTCTTTTCACACAGCTGGACTAATAGAAGCTGGCTGCGATGAAGCCGGAAGAGGTTGTTTAGCAGGGCCCGTAGTGGCCGCTGCTGTCATCCTTCCTAAAAACTGGAAAAACTCATTGCTAAACGACAGTAAGCAACTTACAAAAAAACAAAGAAACACTCTAAAAACAATAATTGAAAAAGAGGCGATTTCTTATGCAGTTCACTTTGTTTCTGAAAAAGAAATTGACAGAATTAATATTCTGAACGCAAGTATTTTAGCAATGCAAAAAGCCGTTTCAGAACTTTCGACTAAACCAGATCAACTTCTTATCGATGGCAATCGTTTCCATCCATATGAAAATATTCCACATCATTGCATCATTAAAGGAGATGGCAAATACTTATCCATAGCTGCAGCATCTATTTTGGCTAAGACCTATAGAGATGCATACATGGAAAACTTGCATAACACTCATCCTTATTATTCATGGAATACAAATAAAGGATACCCTACAAAAGCCCACCGAGATGCAATCATAAGTAATGGAACCACCATTTACCACAGACATTCTTTCAGACTTTATCCATTGGCAAAACAAGGTAGATTATTCTAATTTCTTAGTTACGACACACCATTTTTAAGAATATACATATTGTAAAAAAGGAAATATAATGTTTTCTAAAAAGGAAAAATTGAAACTAATATAGATGTGATATTTGTATTATAATTTTTAAAAAATGAAAAGAATAATACTAATTACAGCTGTCTTACTTTCCTCTTTCTATGGATTTTCTCAACATTGCTGCACTTTTAATGAAAAAGAAAATAACCTATTATTCAAAGTTTCACCGATTTTTTATGATCAACAAACTAATAGTTTTTTAGAAACAGTCAATGCGGGAATTGAGTATAAAATAAAGAAAAGACAATCAGTTGAGCTAGAAACAACAATACGAAATCTCATTGCTAAACACACTTCATTTGGGTATACGAAATACGATTTTAATAAGTACTATGACTTTTCTTTTCGATATAAATACTTCTTTTATCAAAAAGATCGATTAAGAAAAAATTCTACTTTCAATGGTTCTTACCTTGCAGGAGGATTCATCAATCGAGCTAAAGGTCAACATCTAAATTCAATGTCATATAATGGAAGTGGAATACGTCTTGATGTGGGTGTAATGAAAACATTTTACAGTTGTATTGTTACCGAAGCATATGTAGGAATAAGTGGAAATGTAAAAAATATGGAAGGTACACAAAGGTACTTTATTCTGCCACGTCTTGGTTTTCGAATAGGATTCAATGCAAAATAAAAAAGGCTCACTTTAAAAGCGAGCCCTATTATTATATAGTCTGATTTATATCGAAATCCTCTAAATAATCAGCAACCCTTCTTAAGAAAGATCCTCCTAAGAACCCATCTACAACTCTATGATCATAGGATAATGATAAAAACATCATGTGCCTAACTGCAATAAGGTCACCATACTCCGTTTCAACAACAGCAGGTTTCTTTCGTATCGCTCCAACAGCAAGAATAGCTACTTGTGGTTGATTGATAATAGGTGTGCCCATCACATTTCCAAAAGTTCCTACATTTGTTAATGTAAAGGTTCCTCCTTGAATTTCATCAGGTTTCAATTTATTGTTTCTTGCTCGATTAGCAAGATCATTTACATTTTTAGCTAATCCTATTAAATTTAGAAGATCTGCATTCTTTATAACAGGAACTATTAAATTTCCACTTGGCAATGCAGTCGCCATTCCAATATTTACATCCTTTTTAAGAATTATTTTATCATCATTAACAGAAACATTAATGTTGGGGAAATCTCGAATGGCTTTTGCAACAGCTTCCATAAATATAGGAGTGAACGTTAACTTTTCTCCGTAAGATTCAATGAACTTTTTCTTATTTGCATTCCTCCAATTCCAAATATTGGTTACATCTGCTTCTACAAATGACGTTACATGCGGAGAAGTATGTTTCGACATTACCATATGATCAGCAATCATTTTACGCATTCTATCCATCTGAATGATTTCGTCTCCACCTGACATAGAAACAGCTGGAGTTGGCTTTCCAGATTCAACAGAACTTTGATTACTTTTTGAAACAGAAGGAGAAGGGTTAGTTTTTGTAACTGGATGGGAAATATCAGCACTTGATTGATTCGCTTTTGCGGCAACATATGCCAATAGATCTTTCTTCGTTAAACGGTTGTCTTTTCCAGATCCTGGAATAGAATCCAATACTTCTAAAGTGATATGCTCTTTTTTTGCAATATTCTTTATTAGTGGGGAGTAAAATCTATTAGAAGAAGAAAAATCATGTTCGACAGTTGTTTGCACAGCTAATGGTTGAGAAACAGCTTCGAGCACTTCTTTAGTAGGTTCCTTTTCTGCTTTTATATCATCTTTCTCTGGCGTCTTTGTTGGTGTGCTCTCTTGAACAGCTGGAGAAGGAATGGGTTCAACATCTTCTCCTTCGGTTGCAATTCTTGCTATAACTTTTCCAACTTCTACAATATCGTTTTCATTGTATAAAATTTCAGTGAGTTTCCCTTCTACAGGAGATGGAATCTCAGAATCAACTTTATCTGTAGCAATTTCTAGAATCGCTTCATCAAGCTCAACATGGTCACCTACATTCTTCAACCATTTTAGAATGGTTGCCTCCATAATACTTTCTCCCATTTTAGGCATTATTAAATCTACTACCGCCATAATTTTTTATTTCTTGTTAGCTCCCACAAAGATATTTTTTTATTACAATCTTTGTATAGACAAATAATTTCAATTTTGTATAATTTACAATTCTACTACATTGTATTAAGTATCGGACAATTTTCCTTGAATAAATAGACGCATAAAATTCAAAGCTGCATAAGCCGTGTACTCGATATTTTTTGATCTATTTTTAGTTAATTGCAATTTCTTTACGGACACATCGTCTTTATTTCCAACACCAATATATATGGTACCTACAGGTTTTTCGGGAGTTCCACCTGTCGGTCCTGCGATTCCACTTACTGCAATTGCGTAATCAGTTCCCAGTTTATCAATGCAGCCTTTTACCATCTGAGTTACAACTTGATGACTAACCGCACCATATTCATCTAAAATTTCTTCTTTAACACCAAGTAACTCTTTCTTAAGTCTATTGGAATAACTTATAATAGAACCTTGATAATATGCCGAAGAACCTGAAACAGATGTTATTAAATTTGAAATGAGTCCACCTGTGCAACTTTCAGCACACCCAATGGTGCACTGTTGTTCTTTCAACAACTCTCCGAGTATACTTTGAAGACTATCTGTATTTTCTCCGAATACATATTTTGACACCCTTTCGATAATTTGATTTACCGTACGATCGACATCAGCTTGAAGCTGTTCCTCTTTTGTCCCATGACCAGAAACTCTTATTCTTACTTTTCCTAGACTTGGTAGATATGCAATACTTAAATGATTTTCCAGATTCGTTTCTATATCTTCTATCTTTTCTGCCAGTACAGATTCTCCACATCCTGCTGTTTGAATAGTATAGTGATACAAAAATTCATTTCTTTGTTTTTCAATGAAGGGAATCACATGATTTTCGACAATGTATTTCATTTCATAAGGCACACCAGGCATACTTATAAATTGGGTGTCCCCAAAATGAAATAGCATACCAGGTGCTGTTCCCATTGCGTTTTCCATAAAAATGGTGTTTTGAGGAAAAAAACATTGTTCTTCATGTGCTTTAGTAGTGGGCCTATTTATTCTTTTGAAAAACTCTTTTAGACGATCATATTGTTTCGCATCAAAATACATTCCTCTTCCAAAATATTCCGCTAATACCTTTTTAGTAATATCATCTTTAGTGGGACCAAGACCACCTGTAAGTATGACAAGATCCGCATCGTTTTGAGCTCTTTCCAAAGCCTTAAACATATCATCCTTCTGATCACTTACTGAAAATCTGGAAACAATTGTTACTCCGGCTTCTCCAAGTTTTTCTCCCAAGTAAGCTGAGTTTGTATCGACAATTTGTCCAATCAATATTTCAGTACCTATTGTAATTATTGAAGCTTTCAAATTCTTATTGTTTTATACTTATAAAAACTGAGGATCAGTTATAAGGTTCTATGATTCAATCGGTATTCAGTTAAGTAGTATATTTCTCGTTAAACTTGAAGCATGCAATAGAACCTTTGATATGAAAGCTGAAAATACGATAAAATCAATTGAATTGGAAAATTTATCTTCGCATTGCTATGGTTAATCTGAAAACGCTAGCGAAGCAGTGATTTTGACGTAGTTTCAACTCGCAATAGATTTTCTATTCCATAATTTGGGCTAAAACAGAAAGCCCTTTTCTACAGTTAGAAAAGGGCTTTATTTCATAAAAAGGAATTAAAAGATTATTCTTTTTTACCACCTTTTAATTCATCTTGCAATTTATCTAATTCCTCCCACTTTCCTTCAGCAGCAAGCTTAGACTGTTCAGGCCAAGTTGTAGGATCGTGCATTCTATATCTACTGCCTGCTTCGTCAAGAATTGCTTTTAATTCATCGAATGAAGCACCAGCTAATTTTTCGAATGTATCGATACCTTTTGCACCCAATTTTTCAGCAATCTTCGGTCCTATTCCTTCGATTTTTTTCAAATCATCTGGTTTACCTTCTGCCTTCTTAGTTTCAGCTGCAGCCTTCTTAGGCGCATCTGCTTTTGGAGCAGGTTCTTTTTCCGCTTTTGGAGCAGGTGCTGCCTTCTTAGGCTCAGCCATCTGTTCTTTTAATTGTGAAAATACGTCCAATTCCCCTAAAGTAGATGTTTTAACATTCTTCTGAGTTTGCTTAACAGACTTTCTTACTCTATCCGTTTCTTTTCTTTTCTCCTTCTTCACTTCTTCGTCTGCTTCTCTATTGATATCATCTAAATATCTTGTATGAGAAACCAAAATTCTTTTATCGTCTCTATTAAATTCAATTACTTTGAATGTTAATGTTTCTTCAACTTCAACAGATGTACCATCTTCTTTTTTCAAATGACGACCTGGAGCATAAGCTTCAAGACCATAAGGTAATTGTACAATTCCTCCTCTGTCATCTTTCTTTACAAGAGTAGCTTCGTGATATGATCCAATAGGGAAAACATTTTCAAATGTATCCCATGGATTTTCTTCAATCTGCTTATGACCTAAAGATAATTTTCTACTATCGTTATCGATTTCAAGAATTACAACTTCGATTTCTTGACCTACTTTTGTAAACTCAGAAGGATGACCATATCTCTTCGTCCATGAAAGGTCAGAAATATGAACCATTCCACCGATTCCTTCCTCTAGTTCAACGAAAACTCCATAAGGTGTAAGATTTTTAACATCACCTGTATGTCTAGAATCAACCGGATATTTTTCAGCTATTTTACCCCATGGATCTTCAGATAACTGCTTAATAGAAAGTGACATTTTTCTTTCTTCGCGATCAACTGTTACGACTTTAGCTTCGTGTTCATCTCCTAGTTTAAAATATTCTCTTGCATTTACTGGTTGATTGCTCCAGCTTACTTCACTTACGTGTACTAATCCTTCAACACCAGGAGCGATTTCTATAAATGCTCCATAATCTTCGATATTCACAATCTTACCCTTAACAGTAGATCCTTCTGTAACTTCCGCTGCAAGAACTTCCCATGGATGTGGTTGTAATTGCTTAAGACCTAGAGAAATTCTCTTTTTGTTTTCATCGAAATCGAGTACTACAACATTTACTTTATCATTCAAATTCAAAACTTCATTTGGATGATTGATTCTTCCCCACGAAATATCTGTAATGTAAAGTAATCCATCAACACCTCCTAAATCCATGAATGCTCCGAAATCAGTGATGTTTTTAACAGTACCTTCTAATACTTGTCCTTTTTCTAGACCTGAAATGATAGCTTCTCTTTGTTCTGCCAAATCACTTTCGATAAGTGCTTTGTGAGAAACAACTGCATTTTTAATTGCCTCATTTATTTTTACAACTTTGAATTCCATCGTTTTTCCTACGTATGAATCATAGTCGATAATAGGCTTTATATCAATTTGAGATCCTGGCAAGAAAGTCTCTAGACCATTACAATCTGCAATTAATCCACCTTTTGTTTTGCTTACGATAAGTCCTTTGATAATCGTACCATTTTCGTACGAATCAACAATATCATCCCAAGCTTGAATTAATTTTGCCTTTCTTCTAGACAAAATAAGTTGACCTCTTTCGTCTTCTTGGTTTTCAACATATACTTTTACAGAATCACCAACAGCAAGATCTGGAGTATCTCTAAATTCTGAAAGAGAAACAAGACCATCAGATTTGTAGTTGATATTTAACACCACATCACCGTCTGTAATGGAGGTAACAATACCTGAAACCACTTCATTCTCAGCAACTGAATTCATTGTTTCTTCGTAATCAGATTGATATTTTTTGATTTCGTCTTGAGAATAAGCTAATGTATTCTTATTTCCAATTGACCAATCAAAGTCATCGTGTGGAGTCTGACGTTCTGGTGGAATTTCTTCTATTTTAGGCTTTTTTTCCTCGGCTGCGACTGCCGTCTCAACAACTTCTTCAGTTGTGTTTGCTTGTGTTTCCTGTGTTTCTTCAACAGGATCTTTCTCATTATTATCCATGAGTAAGCTTGATTTGTATACCTCACTTTTTTAGAAGTAAAGGAGGTAGGGTTATTTCCGAAAAATTTCGGACCGCAAAGATACTGAATTTTATTAAATAGAAGTATTTGAGGGCTGCTTTTTTGGGTTCAACCCAAAAAAAATAAAGCCCAGCACATCTTATGTACCGAGCTTATTTTTTTCAATTCAATCAGGTTTTTTTGCACTTACATCTTACTGTAAGCTGCAATTAGTTCTAAAGATGAGGCGGATGGTTTAAACATAACATTTGGAATGTTGTTTTTTCCATTCACTAATGATTCATAAGTATTTTTCAACTCAGGGTTTTCATCAAGTGAAAATAGAATTTCACAGTAATCCACCGCTTCCATATCTTTATACAAAAATTGAATTAAATCATTTTCAGTGTAGCTTTGCTCCATATATTGATTTAATGCACAAACGTGCTGTTATTGTATATAGAGTTAACTATCTGAAACAACAATTTATTGTAAAGAATGCAAATTCTTTTATGTGTTATTTTACTCTATGCCAAATTTGAGTACGTCCTAATAAAGAAAAGCCAATGTATCCGCGCACTTCAAGTTTATCTCCAGCGGGAGTAACATTACACTTATATTGTTTTCCACCATCGGGATCGGTAATAATACCATATGAGTAATAATCTTTGTAAGGCTTCAATCCTGTAAGAATATCAAGACCAATTAACGATTTTCCAGCCATACTGCCAGGACAACCATTACAAGTAGAAACGGATGCAGCTGGTAAAAGCTTAATCACTTTTCCATAAATCATCCCATCATCTCCCTTATAAATTTCAACGTGTGATTTTGGCTCACCTGTTTCATCATCAATGGTTTTCCACACGCCAAGTATATTATCTTGAGCCGTAGCAAACAATGCGAATAATAGCATGAATGGTAATAAAAAAATCTTTTTCATAAAAGTAAATTTGATATCAGTATCACTGATTATTGGTTATAAATAAAAATGATTTTTTAGACGAACGTGGTCTAAAACACCATATAATAAGCGAAATTAACTATTTAAAGTTTCACAATAGTACTACAAATTGAGAAAAAATAAAAAATGACTCATTTCAAATATGTTTCAAATTTTATATTTTAGTGACATAGGGTTAGTAAGCCATTATAATTGTCTTATACTAAACTGATTGATGTGAAGGTAATGTATTACATATCACTGCTTTGCATTGTACTTCTATCTTGTAAGAACAATGAATCTTCTTTAAACGACAGGTACATCAACCTTGATGAGCCCTATTATTATGGTGACACTGTCAGAATGTACAAATTACTTAGAATCCATAAAAAATTATTAAAGAAGCAAAAAGACAATCTAATTTATATGAGCAATGTCTTTCAAATGAATTGTTTACTCGGTGCTCATAAAGATAACCACATGTTAATAACATCTTCAGAGATAAAAGAAAACAGCGATTTCAATCATATCGTTTTTAAGAATTTTTATCTAGCATTAAATGCATATCAACAAACACCTAAGGCAGATTACAAACAATATCTTGCAATTCTAAATAAAGAAGACCTTACCCATAATCCGTTACTTGGATATATAGCTGCGCGATGTACAGAACAAAATGAATTAGCAGAAAAGTATTTCCCACTCATGCTTGACTATATACGGTTTATGCCAGAAAAAAACACCATACTCCGAGTGTTGGAAAAAGAAAAGTGTGATCAATTTTTGAGATTATACAAAGGCATATGTCCTACTTGTGAGGTATGTTCGAAAAAATACCCCATATAATAATTGATTGTAATATGTAAGTAAAAAACTATCTTTACATTGCAAATTATATAACATGCGAAAAATCATATTATTTGACGATGAAAGTAGGGATCAATTATTGCCCTTGGTTTACACAAAACCTACTTGTGAACTTCGATGTGGTATATTAACCATAAGAGAAAAATGGGAAATATATCTCAATGCGAAAGCATCTTTCATAACCCAAGACTATCTAACAGAGAAATACTCTATAGATATTTCAAGTGACAACCTCATTATTAATGGAGCTTTGTTACCTAATCCAGGCATAGCTAAATTAATTCTAGGTTTGAAGCAAAATGAAGCAATTTTATGCCAAGGAGAGCTCTTAGCAGCACGTCTCAACGAACAGCAATTTAACTTATTGAATAACGAAGAACCGATAGATGAAATAAACGGAATAGAGATAGGAGAAAATGATGGGTATATAAAAATCAAGCATCTATGGGAGATTTTTCAGTATAATGGAGCTGAAATCAAAGCAGATTTTGAATTAATAACACGACATAGAAAATCTCAAGAATGCTCTTCTTCGAATCAAATCATAGGTAACGGTGAGCTTTTTATTGAAGAAGGAGCGCGTGTAGAATGCGCAATTTTAAACACTAATGATGGTCCTATTTATATAGGTAAAAATGCTGAAGTAATGGAGGGTAGTATAATAAGAGGCCCCTTTGCTTTATGTGAAAATGGTGTTGTAAAAATGGGTGCAAAAATCTATGGTAATACAACATTAGGGCCTTATTGCAAAGCAGGTGGGGAATTGAATAATGTGGTAATGAGTGGATTTTCATCCAAAGGGCATGATGGCTTTTTGGGAAATTCTGTAATAGGAGAATGGTGTAATTTCGGTGCAGATTCCAACAATTCTAATTTAAAAAACAACTATGCTGAGGTAAAACTTTGGAATTATAAACTCGAAAAATTTGAAAAAACTGGATTACAGTTTTGTGGTCTCATAATGGGTGATCATTCTAAATGTGGTATCAATACCATGTTTAACACCGGTACAGTAATTGGTGTAAATTGCAATATTTATGGCGCTGGCTTTCCTAGAAATTTCGTCCCTTCATTTTCATGGGGAGGGAGTGGTGGATATAAACTGTATCAAATTGATAAAGCGTTAGAAACTGCTGAAAAAGTTATGTTAAGAAGAGATAAAAATTTAGATCAAACAGAACAAGATATCTTAAAACATATATATGAGATCAGTTCGACGTACAGAGGCAATTTACAATAGAAAACAGATCTGACTTTAACCTGCACACTCTAATTAGAGCCTTTAAGTTAGAGATGCCACTTAATTCTAAGTTATCAGATAAATTCTTCTTAAAATAAGTAATTTATATCTTATAAAATTTCGAAGTAGCTAAAGCTATTCTTTTATAATACAGGTCGAACGTACGTATTTGTATTTTGAATGTATTACCTACCGTTAAAAATCTAACTGATTATTCCTTTAGTTTTCTTCTTAATATTTTCCCCACATTTGATTTTGGTAATTCATCGCGCCATTCAATTGCTTTAGGAACTTTATAACCTGTAAGACCTTGTCTACAATGTTGAATGAGTTCGTCTTCAGTAAGTGAGTTGTCTTTTTTTACGACAAAAACTTTAACCACTTCACCAGATTTATCATCTTTAATTCCCACAGCAGCTGCTTCCAAAACTTTAGGGTGAGTAACCACCACATCTTCGACTTCATTTGGAAAGACATTGAACCCAGAAACAAGAATCATATCCTTTTTACGATCAACAATTTTCACAAAACCATCAGCATCCATTACCCCTATGTCTCCTGTACACAACCATCCATTTCGTATAGTTTTTGCTGTTTCATCAGGTCTATTATAATACCCTTTCATCACTTGGTCGCCTTTTACTTGAATTTCTCCTACTTCGCCAAGAGCTAGTGGTCTATCTGTATCATCGGCAATTTGAACTGTTGTGCCAGAAACTGGTAAACCTACATAACCAATTCTAGACTTTCCTTTTTGGATAGGATTAACACATACTACAGGTGAAGCTTCCGTCATCCCATAACCTTCAGTTAATTGACAACCCGTTACACGTTCCCACTCTTCAGCTATAGCACGTTGAACCGCCATTCCACCGCCAACAGTAACTTTCAACTTGCTAAAATCTAGTGATTTAAAATCATCTCGATTCAATAATGCATTAAATAGTGTATTTATTCCTGTCATTAAACTAATAGGATGCTTTTTAAACTCTTTCACTACAGAAGGTAAATCTCTGGCATTAGTAACCAGTACTGTTTTAGCACCAATACCCATCATTGCAAGACAATTTACTGCAAAAGCAAAAATATGATACATAGGTAAAGGTGAAATAACTGTTTCTTTCCCTATTTCAAGATCTCCACCTATCCAATAGCGTATCTGAAGCATATTGGAAACCATATTTTTATTTGTCAACATTGCTCCTTTGGAAACACCAGTAGTTCCTCCTGTATATTGATGTAAAATTACATCATCAGGTTTGCTATCAAACTCATTGACTTTAAACTTAGCACCTTGAGTGAGGGCATCTTTAAAACTTACAGTATTTGGTATCGTATACTTCGGCACCATTTTCTTTACTTTCCGAACCATAAAATTGACAACCGTACCTTTTACGGCACCTAACATCTCGCCAATACTTGTTATGATCACAGTATTGATAGATGTTTCTTTGATAATTTTTTCTAAATTATTAGCGAAATTCTCAACGATTACTATTGCTTTACATTCCGAATCTGTAAATTGATGTTTCATTTCTCGAGGAGTGTACATAGGGTTTGTATTCACAATAATTAACCCTGCTTTCAAAGCCCCAAAGATTGCAATAGGATATTGCAATAAATTCGGCATCATGATTGCGATTCTATCACCAGGATTAAGTCCTCTACTTTGAAGGTAAGCTGCAAATTGGGTAGAGTATTTATCCAATTGACCATACGTAATCGTCTTATCAAAATTAGAAAAGGCGATGTTGTTTTTAAATTGTGAAAAACACTCATTAGCGAATGTCATCAACGTAGGGTATTTACTAGGATCTATATTAACTGGAATTCCGCTTGGGTATGAATCAAGCCATGGTTTTATATCGCTCATATTTCTTTCTGTTTTAAACTCGTTTTCACCACTAATTTTGGTTGAAGTTTAAATATATAAAAATATCAAAGATAGCGCTATGTTGTCCTTAAAATATTGCATACTTAGAAAATGTAAAACAATATTCTGCTGGTGTTCTAGAAGATAAAATATGTATCAAAATCACGCTTTAAATCTTAAGATAATTAGTAGCTTATATATAAGATAACTTCATATAAATAATATAATTTTACTTTTTATTCTCAACAATCTTAAATAATGAAGAAATACAATTTTTTTGCTGGACCAGCTATTTTGCCTCAACCTGTTTTAATGAAAGCTGCTGAAGCAGTAAACGACTTTGCTGGGATGGGTCTTTCTATCTTGGAAATATCGCATCGGTCTGCACAATTTACTGATGTAATGGAGCGCGCTTTTACAGCTGCAAAAAAATTACTAAACATTCCAGATACTCACGAAGTACTGTTTCTTACCGGTGGAGCGAGTTCGCAATTTTTTATGGCACCTCTTAATCTTTTGGGTTCAACCCAAAAAGCCGGATATATAAACACTGGAACATGGTCAACTAAAGCAATCAAAGAAGCAAAGCACTATGGAGAATTAATCGAATTAGCATCTTCTAAAGACAGAAATTTTAACTACATACCCAAAGGTTATGATATTCCTTCGGATTTACGATATCTTCATTATACAAGTAACAATACGATTTTTGGGACACAATTTGCTGAAGCGCCTAAAACCTCTATTCCTTATGTATGTGATATGAGTTCTGACATCTTCTCAAGACCCATCAATGTGTCTGATTATATGATGATATATGCAGGTGCTCAAAAAAACATGGGCCCCGCAGGAACTACTTTGGTTATTGTAAATAAAGATGAGTTAGGAAAAGTAGATCGACATATTCCTACAATGCTTGACTATAAGACACACATTACAAAACAATCTTCTTTCAACACGCCACCAGCGTTTCCTATTTTTGTTTCCATGTTAACGATGGAATGGGTCTTGGAACAAGGAGGGGTTGAAGCTATGGCTTCCAGGAATGAAGAAAAAGCTGCTTTGCTATATAATGAAATTGATCGCAACAGTTTATTTACTAGTCCTATAGCTACGGAAGATCGTTCATTAATGAATATTTGCTTTTTGTTAAAAGATTCATCGCTAGAAGATAAATTTATGGCTGAAGCAACTGAGGCCGGTTGTATGGGAATAAAAGGGCATCGTTCCGTAGGAGGATTCAGGGCCTCCACTTATAATGCTATGTCAAAAGAAGGGGTAGAGGTTCTTGTACAAGTCATGAAGCATTTCGAAGAAAAGAATGCCTAATTATATTGATACTACGCATACAGTAGAAGGTGTAAAAATACCTTTACGCATTCATAGTGAAAAACGTCAAAACATTCGTATTGCCACTGGAAAAGGAAGAGTTAATTTACGTCTTCCTTCTTCACTTAACAAGAGACAAATTGAAAAATATTTAGGCTGGGCTAAAGATTGGATGGAAAAACAATATCAATCCGATGAGAATTTCCAGTCCATGTATACTCCGAAAGAATATATTTCAGGTGATGTATTCAAAATTCGTGGGGAAGAATTCAAGTTGTTAATAGAAGAAGAAGATCGACAATCACATACTGCTAAAATTAAAGGGCAAATCATTCATATCAAATTGAGTATTCACGATAATGAAATGCACATTCAAAAAGCACTAAAACATTTACTTAGTCGAATATTTTCACATCGTTATCTGCCAGAAATTACCAAAAGAGTTCATGAATTAAATCAAGAATTTTTCGGTAAAGAAATCAAGAATGTAAAATTAAAATATACAACGAGCAACTGGGGGAGTTGTTCTTCTTCTGGAAATATCAATCTTTCCTCGCGTTTGCTTTTTGCACCACAAGAAGTTATGGATTATGTAATTATTCATGAATTGGCACATACATATGAGATGAACCACAGTTCTAAATTTTGGGCTTTAGTAAGTAATGCTATGCCATCTTATAAGGAAAAAGAAAAGTGGTTAAAAGTCAATAGGGCTGAATGTGATTTTTAAAAACACTATCTTTCCGTTGTGTTTCCTAACCTATCCTACATATCGAATTATTTTTTTGGCACACCAGTAGATAATGGATTATCTTTTATTCAAACTTTTGGACTGTTTTTAGTGCTTGCATTTAGCGCAGCTTATTTTGTTTTTAAGAATGAATTAAAATGGAGAGAGAAAGAAGGCATGTTAAGTGGAGTGCGTTTTTTGGGCTCGAGCCCAAAACCAATTCCAATATCTATTCTTGTCTTAAACTTTGTCATTGGTTTTTTGGCTGGTTCTAAGTTACCCTTAATCTTAAACCGCAATGCTACGGAATCAGTATACGATCTACTCTTTAGTTTTCAGTTCGATATAACAGGTGGAGTTATCGGTGCAATCTTTTTAGGAGGAGCGGGCCTTTATTTTTTTCTTAATCAAAAGGAAGTACATCAAAGAGATAAAGAAGGAGTTGCATATCCTTCCGATTATGCTATCGAATTGGTTATCCTTGCAGCAATTACAGGATTAATAGGGGCAAAACTGTTTTCAGTTGCTGAAAATCTAGAAGCTTTTTATAAAAGCCCAATTGAAACGCTTTTTTCGGGAAGTGGCTTAACAATTTATGGTGGGCTAATAGTAGGTTTTGGTTGCGGTTATCTATATATGAAACGTAAAGGTTTCAAGGTTTTTCCAATAATGGATGCCATTAGTCCAAGCTTATTAATAGGCTATATGATTGGTCGAATGGGATGTCATTTCTCTGGAGATGGTGACTGGGGGAAAGTTAATATGATGCCGAAACCAGATTGGTTTGTATTTCCTGATTGGTTATGGACATGGCATTACCCACATAATGTAGTGAATAGTTCATTAGAATCTATTCCAATACCGGATTGTGGAGGGCTTGTGAGTGCAACAGGACAAATGCCAATTTATTGTAAAATGCTTCCAGAAGGAGTTTACCCCACACCTTTATACGAAATAATCATATGTGGAATTTTTCTTATTGTCATTTTTATTCTTAGAAAAAAGATAAAGATTTCAGGACTCCTCTTCTTTTTATATTTGACACTTACTGGAATTGAGCGATTTTTAATAGAGTTTATAAGAGTTAATGAACGGTATGATTTATTCGGTCTGTCATGGTCATTTTCTCAATGGATAGCCTTAATCATGAGTTTTACAGGTATAATAGGTATGTATTTATTATATAAAAGGACCAAACAGTAATTTCTTAAAATTTGAAAATAAAAAAAGAGGCAATCAACTTTTTGACTGCCTCTCCATCTAACTATTAAACTACTATGATATCTCTTGGTGAGTGAATGGATGAGAGAAAATTAATGGAATATGCATAGAGTTTTAGGGTGATATTGATCACCTCATATATAATGTTTATAGTTTATAGTTTTGTTTTAGACAGCTCTGAGCGCTGCAATATTTCGTATTAAAATCTTGGAAGGTTTACGTGCACTAAAATGGATCAAATTTGCTTTTTTAAGTTCTCCTAAAACCCTAGCAACAGTTTGTCTAGAAGTATCGGTCATAAAGGCAATATCTTTATGCGATAATCCATGATTAATAAGACATTCATCTATTCCAATTTTGATACCACGCTGCATCCCTATTCTACTTAAAAACTCACTTATTCTACTTTTAGCTTTTAAGAAGATGAAATTTTTCATTCTCTGATCCAAGTTGTTCATGCGCATCATGATAAGCTGAACAAGTTTGTTTGCAAAAGCTTTGTTGCTATGTACAAGTTGAACAATATGATCTTTTGGTACAGTGTAAATAAAGGTATTATTTTCTATGGCTTCACTGTATTCAGTTCTTTTATTTCCACTAAAAATCTGTTCCCCAAAAATATCTTTAACATGTACAATTTCTTTTATAAGTGTTTTACCGCATTCAGCTGTAGAAGCCAATTTTACTTTACCATTAAATACAAAGTGGACATGATCAGCAGTAGAATTTTCTTTATAGATAAGTTCTCCTTTATTGTATTTCGAAACTTGAGCATATTCAGCTAAATTCGAAAGCTCATCTGCTGTCAAAACTTCCAAAATCGAAATAGAGTGAAGTGCTGTTAATTTATCTTCTTTTCTGAGTTCCATAATCTTTTGCATTTTACTCTTAAATGATAGAAATATTCTTTCCCACCAAAAAAAATCAAAATTTTTACATTTTTTTTCGTTTGCGAATAGGTGGAATCAGCTAAAATGGTAATAGAATTACTACCTTTACGTTGTATGAATCGGAAGTTATTTTTATTCATTTTTAGTTGTCTGATCGCAAGTTTATCTTCACTTCAAGCTCAGCAGGTTAATCCATTCGAATTAAAAGACAAATCAACGGAAACCTCTAATAGTCCGGTTTTGGAATCCGTCACCGATACTGGAGATTATTCTGTAATTGTAGTAGAAGATAGTTTGACACAACCTACGATTAATCGGTTGGAAAAAATAGAAGAGAAAGCAGAAGAAGAAGCTCAAAAGGAAAGGAATAACAATGCATATAATTTAAATGAGACTGAAACTCAAGTGTCTCAAAAAAATCCATTTGAATTAATACAAGAACCGAGACAAAAGGAATCAAAATTAGATACAATTTCCGATAACATTTTGCAAGATACTTTGATGACATCGGATACTATTGTTTCAGAAATCTATAATTCGGTCGAAGAGGAGGAATCTACTTTAGAAATAGATGTTATTCCTATTCCAAAGGAACGGAATTTGATCGTCTTTTTCATGAGTCTTTTATCTGGATTGTTAATTGCGGTTAGTTTACAATCTAAGCGTAATATCTTGGTCGAGATATGGAAAAGTTTACGTAATCTAAGCTTTATGAAACTTCTCCAAAAAGAACAAAAGAATGGTTTATCTACTCCATATATCATTCTATATTTTGTTTATTTGATAAACATTAGTTTTTTCGTACGCTTTTTATGTATTAACTATGAAGTGGCGTTATTTGGGTATTCTTTGTACAAGATTGCATTCTTCTTATTTACCTTGATTGTTCTTAGACATTTTAGTCTTTATGTGTTGTCATTTATGAGGACGCGCTTAAATGAAATTCTACAATACAATTTTATCATTACTACAATAAATTTAATAGTTGGAGTATTGCTAATTCCTATTAATTTGTTGGTGGCGTTTTCGAACGATTCATTAGCAAAATTTGCTTTATTTTTCGGAATAGGCATTTTGCTAACATCTTTTTTAACTCGTTGGTTTAGAGCATTTATTAATTCTCTTCGTGTCATAATAGGAGATAGTTTTCATTTTTTGTTATATCTTTGCAGCTGCGAAATTGTTCCTATAATAATTTTGGTAGGATATATACGAAATATAGCTGGATAAAAAGCTCATTTTCAATAGTATATTATCAAAAGTAAAAAATATTAGATGGCATCTAGCACTAAATCGGTAGAAGAATATAAGCTTGTAAAGACTATTTTGGTTTCACAACCAAAACCAGAAAGATCACCATATTATGGTCTTGAACAGAAGTATGGCCTTCAGATAGACTGGAGACAGTTTATACATGTAGAGCCTGTGCATGAGAAAGAATTCAGAAAAACAAGGTTAAGACCTGATGACTTTTCAGCTATTATTTTTACGAGTAAAAATGCAATTGAACATTTCTTTAGATTATGCGAAGAAATGAGAATAAAGATGTCTTCTGAAACTAAATACTTTTGTATTTCGTCAGCTGTTGCCAATTACTTACAGAAATTTATAGTCTACAGAAAGAGAAAAGTATTTGTAGGTGTTCGTAAAATTGCGGATTTAAGTGCCGCACTTGAAAAGAACAAAAGTGAGAAGTTTTTATTACCATGCAGTAATTTAGGATCAAAAGATGTAGTTAAATATTTAACGGAAAATGAATTTGATTTCCAAGATGCAATGATGTACAGAACGGTAGCAAGCGATCTATCTGATTTAAGTGATATTACTTATGATGTTTTAGTCTTCTTTAGTCCTTTGGGAATAAAATCCTTGTACGAAAACTTTCCAGATTTTAAGCAAAATAACACTCGAATTGCAGTTTTCGGAAAGTCGACAAGCAAAGCTGTTTTAGATAGGGGCCTAACCATAAATATTCAGGCGCCTGCTCCGGGAATTTCATCGATGACTATGGCTCTTGAACACTATATTAAGAAGGCATTAGGAAAATAAGTTAGTTCCCTCTTTCATTTATTATCATTTTATTTAGTTCAAAATAGCTTTGCTATAAGGTATTAATTGAATATCCAATTAGTGGAAGCATCCCTTATGCTGCAATATATACCATTCAAGCTTTTAATACTATTTGCACTCCAAAATGGCGCATTTCTATCTACTAAAATGATTAATTTCTGCGTTGCATCCCATCCGAAACATCAAGTTACGGTTCACAACTTATTTCGACTTCAACGTCGAAATTCTTGCTTATGCAAGAACAGTTGTTCATTCGTCGTATCTACGGATATGACTGTGTTTTTCGCC
>JAHDGD010000219.1 GCA_020627825.1 Saprospiraceae bacterium | reverse complement strand
GAATTTCTAAATAAAGCAAAAATAGAAGGTCCTGCACCGCTTATGCTACAGCCCAATGCTTCATTTTGCAATGCTGTTTTTTGTACTTCGTAGAAACAAGGAATTAAGGATGCTCTTTGAGGTTCAATAATCACATCTTTCAATGATTTGTTAACCAAATCCAGATCATTTCTAGAGAACCCAAGAATAAGTCCTGCTAAATTTGCGCTCTGTTCAATATGTTTTTTTAGGGGAACATTTTCTGATAAAACTGCTCGACTTTCTTTTGTAAGTAATTCTACATGGGGATTTATTACAACTGAGAAAATTCCTTCAGGAATATAGATCCTTTGGGCCTCAGCCTTATACGAATCAGTGACTAGTACCATTCCTCCCATAAGGCATGGTGCTACATTATCACCATGAATGGCTCCATCAGCTACTTGTTCGCCTGCAATTGCAAATTTTAATAAATCTCTTTTTTGAAAAGGTCTTTTTAGTAATTCATTCACAGCCATTACTCCAGCTACAGCACTCGCTGAGCTACTTCCTAGTCCAGTTCCACTTCTCATTTTTTTATGAATATGCATCTCTATTCCTGGACCATTATATTTCAATTCATCAAGTAACATTTGTGCACTAAAACCAGCAGTATTTTTATGGACTTCATAGGGCAATTTTTTTTCGGGATCACCATGAATCGACTTGATTTGCAGTCCTTTGAATTCATTTGTTTGTTTTACAACGACTTCATCACCTGGCTCATTTATGGCATAGCCTAACAAGTCGTATCCACATGCTACATTTGCAACAGTTGCTGGGGCAAAAACTCTTAATCCTCTTAATGTAGTCATTATAATGAATTAGCAATTCGTAAAATTTCAGCTAATACTCCAGCTGCTGTAACTTCAGCCCCTGCTCCAGGACCTCTTATAACTAAAGGTCGATCATGGTATCTTTTTGAATAAATAACAATCATATTGTCTGATCCTTCTAGGTTGTAAAATGGACTGGAGGAGTCTACTTCTTGAACACCAACTTTAGTTTCTTTTTGTGTAAAGGAAGCAATCATTCTTGCTTTTTTACCTTTACTATTTAATTCCTCTATATACTTCTGAAGTTGATCATCTTCCTGCATTAGTAAGGTCATAAATGCATCAACTGTTGGTGCTTTCCTCAAATTGCTTTTTAAAAAATATTGAAGCTTTATATCTTTTTCATCGAGCTCATGTCCAGCTTCTCTTGCAAGGATAAGAATTTTTCTTCTTACATCGAACCCATTCAAATCTTCTCTTGGATCAGGCTCTGTTAACCCTTTTTCTTTGGCTTCAAAAACGATCGAACTAAACGACTTTTTTCCGTCGAAATTATTAAATATATAAGATAATGAACCACTGAGGACGGCTTCTATTTTAAGGACTTCATCTCCACTTTTAATTAAATCTTGAATGGTATTTATTACTGGAAGACCTGCTCCCACATTCGTTTCATAGCCGTATATGACTCCGCGATCTTTTGCTAATTTTTTGAACTTTAAGAATTCTGAATTCTTAGAAGAGGCGCCAAGTTTGTTCGGTGTTGAAATTGAAATACTATTGGATAGGATGGTAGAATATTCTTTAATAATTTCAGCAGAGGAAGTATTGTCTATAAAAATAGCATTTCGTTTATTATCTTGTATCATTGTTTTTACAAAAGTCGAAATCACCATTTTTTTACGAGAAGCGTTCAACTTTTCCATCCAATCATCTCCTTCGAAATTCTCATCAAAAAATTGCATTTTTCTACTGTTTGCAAGGCCACTTATTTTGAGAGAAATGCCATATTTATCAGCCAAGATCTTTTGTTGAGCATTTATTTGTTCAATTAATTTACCACCTATCAGACCTACGCCTACAATATATAAATGAATGTTTTTAGTGTTATTGTTGAAAAAGGATTCATGAATGACATTTAATGCCTTTACTACCTGCTTTTTTTCAATAACGACTGATATATTTAATTCTGAAGAACCTTGAGCAATAGCAACGATATTAATTCCATTTCGACCCAGTGAAGAGAATAATTTTGCTGAAATACCAGGGGTAGATTTCATATTTTCTCCTATTGTAGCTACAATAGATAGATCGTGTTCTACTTTAATCTCTTTTAATAAACCTCGTTCTATTTCTGATCCAAACGTTTCGTTAATGGTTTGCACTGCAATTTTCGCATCTTCTGGTTTTACTGCAAAAGTGATAGAATGTTCGGATGAACATTGGGTAATTAAAATGATATTAATTTTATTCATTGCTAATGCGCCGAATAAACGGGCAGCAATTCCAGGAACACCTATCATTCCAGGACCTTCTATGGAAAGTAAGACAACATCATTTACCGCTGAAATTCCTATGATCGGTTTTTCTTGACTCCATGATTTATCTTTAATTACAGTGCCTTCAAAAGAAGGTTTAAATGTATTTTTTATGTAAACTGGAATTTTTGCATCTAGTGCTGGTCTGATGGTTGGGGGATAGATGACTTTTGCCCCGAAATGTGAAAGTTCCATTGCTTCTTGATAAGAAACTTGAGGAATGGTAAATGCTTTTTTTACTTTTCTAGGATCTGCAGATAAGATCCCATCCACATCCGTCCATATCTCTATGGATTTGGCTTTCAAAGCTTCTGCTAAAATTGCTGCTGTGTAATCGCTACCTCCTCTTCCCAAAGTAGTTGTTTTTCCATTTTCATCGGCTGCAATAAAACCTGTTACAATTTGAATGGTTTTGGCCTCCTTAAAATGTGAGCGTATTTTTCTGTAGGTTTTTTTCTTTAAGATGGATGCATTACCATGATTACTGTCGGTTACTATTATTTTTCGGGCATCTAGATAATCAGCTTTAATTCCTTGATCTCTCAAAGCTAAAGCGATGATATAAGATGAACTTCTTTCACCAAAAGAGACAATATAATCTCTGGATCGATCGGAAATTTCTCCTAGTATGAAAACCCCTTCTAAAATTTTCTTTAAGTCAGTATGACTCTTTTGTAAAGCTTCTTTTGCAACTGGAAAGGTAGTATGGTTGAGTAATTTTTTTGCTGTTTTAACATGCCTTTTTCTTAATGCGTTGAATGCTTCTTTATATTGATCATTCCTTTTGGCAGCCAATTGGCTAATTGAAATAAGTTGATCTGTTACACCGCCCATTGCTGAGCATACGACAGCGTAGTTATCTTTTCTTTTTTTTAGAATGTTGAGCACCTTGGAAATATTCACGTCATCCTTTACTGAGCTACCTCCAAATTTTAGAATATTCATACTGTTGATTTGTGATGTACAAAGTAACTATAATTCAAGGGTGTAAAAAATTCTTTATTGCATTTTATGTAAATTTTAGAAACGTAACATCTCAATAGCGTACAATATTTAAAAACATATAAAAAATACAAAGATGAAAACGCTATTGATCTCTAGTTTCCTTTCAGCATTCTTAATTTTCATTTCGTCATTCAATACCATGCCTGTTTCTACTATTAGTATTTGTGGAACGGTACTAGATGAACATGGGACACCTCTTATAGGAGCTAAAGTCCAAGAGGCACATACTAAAAATATGGTGATGACTGATATAGATGGCAACTTCGAAATATTTGTTCAACGCATTCCGACTAAGTTGTCATTTCATTATACTGGATATAAAACTAAACACGTAAGGTGCAAAAACACAAATAAGTTAATTGTGAAAATGGATGAACCTGATAATGATTTTGAAGATGTTATTTTGGCAAAAAGCAAAAGGGGTGATCAAGAATTGAGAAATGCTCCGGTAAGTATTGAAATGGATGTTTTAGATAGAAATATGAACGCTAGTTCTGTTCCTATGAAAAAGTATAGAGAATGTAAAATTTCAGAACAGAATAACTATGATGTTATCAATGAAAATCAATTTAAGAATCCTACAAAAGATCCATTATCAACTTTATCAATTGACGTTGATAGAGCATCATATGCGAATGTTAGAAGATTTTTAAATACTGGTCAATTCCCGCCTGCTGATGCTGTTAGAATTGAAGAAATGATTAATTACTTTGATTATGGATATGCTTATACTAAACAGAAAAAGGATAGACCTTTTCAAACATATTCTGAACTTGCTCCTTGTGCATGGAATAAAGAGCATAGAATTTTAAAAATTGGGCTTAAAGCCCAAAAAATGGAAAGAACAGAAGAAATTGCAAATAATTTAGTTTTTCTTATCGATGTTTCAGGAAGTATGAAAGCTCCTAATAAACTGCCTCTCCTTAAGTCAGCATTCAAACTTTTGGTGGATCAAATGAATGAATCCGATAAGATTTCAATTGTGGTTTATGCGGGTGCAGCAGGAGTTGTACTAGAACCTACAAGTGATGCGAATAAAATTCTTGAAGCCCTTAATAACCTTCGAGCAGGAGGTTCTACTGCAGGTGGGGCAGGCATACAACTAGCTTATAAATTAGCAAAAGAACATTTTGTAAAAGATGGAAATAATAGAGTAATCTTGGCAACAGATGGTGATTTTAATGTTGGGACAACAGGTGATGAAGCATTAATTCGGTTAATTGAAAGTAAAAGAGATGATGGTATATTTCTTTCAATCTTAGGATTTGGAACTGGAAATTATAAAGAGGGAAAAATGCAAAAAATATCGAATGCTGGAAATGGTAATCATAATTATATTGACAACATGAGGGAGGCAAAAAAGGTATTAATGGATGAATTCTCTGGTACTCTTTACACAATTGCTAAGGATGTAAAGATTCAAGTTGAGTTTAATCCTTCAGCCATAGAAGGTTATCGCATGATAGGATATGAGAATAGAGTTTTAGCAGCTGAGGACTTTAATAATGATAAAAAAGATGCTGGTGAGATGGGCGCAGATCACACTGTTACCGTTTTGTATGAAATCATTCCTAAAGGTGCTAAAAGCAGTTATAATGTATCTATTGATCCGTTAAAATATCAAGAAAAAAATGCTCAAAAAAGTCAGAAATGGGCTAATGAGCTAGGTACTATTAAATACCGGTATAAAAAACCAACTGCAGATTCTTCTATAAAAAGTGAAGAAATTATTTACAACAGAAAAATGAAAGACTTAGATATTTCACCTTCCACGGAGTGGGCTAGCTATGTAGCAGAATTTGGTTTATTGTTAAGAAATTCTTCTTTTAAAGGAAGTGCCGATTATGATCGCTTGATTAAAAATATAAAGCAACACCTTACTTCTCATCCTGATCTTTACAAACAAGAAATGTTGGATTTAGTAATCTTAGCCAAGAGCTTACAACCTCATAATCAATAGAAAGTATGTACAGGATTATAAGTCAAGTTCTAGTTTCTCAGGAGTAATGATATTGCTTCTGAGAAATTCACTTTAACGTGAATCCCAGTTGATTTGTCAATCTTTAAAAAATATCTAACACAT
>JAHDGD010000218.1 GCA_020627825.1 Saprospiraceae bacterium | reverse complement strand
ATGATCCTCTGTACCCTACTGTCAATGCGTGTTCGCAATAAGGCCAATCAAAACCCTCTTTTGCCATACCTAAAGCGATAATAATATCAATATCATCTAACTCGCTGGCCTCCCTTAAATAGTTGACAATCTTATCTCTTTCCTTTGGACTATCTTCAACTAAATCTGCAATTTTCAAAAGCCTACCGTCCGAGTGTCTTTTTACATGGATAACTCCCGTTTCTGAATCTTGATGATCTATTGTGCCAATTGCATCTATAATGAAATCAACTTCATCGTGTTTCTCCTTTGTGGATTCACCTGAATTAACATTCGGTATATGAAGGATGGTTTTCTTGTCAGTATCTAATACTTCCATGATGGCATCAGTATATTTACCTTGATAGAAATGATAACCGATACCTAACGACTTTAAGAAATCATACCCGTTGAGTTGCTCGTAGTAATTGTAAGTGACTTTTGTAAATTTGGCTTCATCTTCTGGTAAGAGAACCGGCACACTATCCCCTCTAAAATACGAACCAGTCATCGCAATAATATGCGCTGTTGACTTTTTCATAATCTCTCGCAGTAAGTCACCCAACTTATTATCTGCTGAAGCCGACACATGATGGAATTCATCAATGGCAAGCAAGGTGTCATTAAATTTATCCTCTTCCAATTCTTCCGCTGCAAAACGCAAGGTAGCATGTGTACAGATCAGTAATGATTCTTCATTATCCATGAAATTATGGAAGGCTTGTACTTTACTTTTACTACCGTCACTACCTGGAGTACACAGATTATACTTATCATTTGGATTCCAATCTGCAAAGAATCCATATTCTGTCAAACTTGTTTTGGCAAAAGAACTTCCGATTGATCGCTCTGGAACTGCCACAATAACTTTCTTTATACCTTGATTTTTAAGCTTATCTAAGGCTAAAAACATCAAAGCTCTTGATTTTCCAGAAGCAGGTGGAGCTTTAATTAAAAGGTATTGAGCATCTCTATCTTCAAATGCACGTTCTTGCATCTCTCTCATTCCCAATGCATTCGTACTTTTGCTTTGACCTGTTTGTTTGTATTCTACATGTACTATATCTGGCATATTATTATGACTTCGTTAATTATGAAAACAACTAAAAATCGTCTAATTCAAATTATTTTATCTAAAGTTAGTTGTTTTAATAGATTGTTAATCATTGTTTTACATATATATAATATCCTTATACTACTAAATATCGTCTAAATCGGATATAATTTTTAGTTGTGTAGACGATTGCAAATGGTTCGGAAATTTCAGCAAAGCGATATAATCATATTTTTTAAATCGCCACATATAATTGAAATACAGCAATATATATATATACTTTATACGTATTTGTCTAAATTTGCATTTTCCCCATACTATTTAGACGATTTAGACAATTTCCATGTTCGACCTTCTAGAGTAATCACTCCATCTTTTCGCATTGTTTGTAATATGTTTTTGATTTTTGTTTTTTTCTGATCTCTATTAAGTACTTCAGGGAGTTTAGGAAGTAGTATTTGCTCAAATGAACTTCTCTGTCCTTCGCCAAATCTATTTAAATACTCAATAATTATTTTTTTACAATACTCATTATCTATTCCTCTTTGCTTCATATATTTCCCTTGTTCACCTATTGCTAATGCCACCTCCGATGAAATATGATAATTAGGTCTACGTCCTTCTATCAATTTATTCTCTTTAAGATAATTCGCCTCTTCAATAGTAAGTAATTTTTTCTTTGCTACTTTATCAAGTAATATGATATCTTTAAGTGAAAGGTCTGGAATTTCTGCTAACTTTTTAGCATAATTCATATCTAAAATCCGCCCAACAATATTTACCTGCACTCGCCCTTCGGTCGTATCGTATTCAGGCAATGGGAAAAACTTGGATTTTTGAATAAGGAACATCCTTTTTATTCCACTTCCGACTGTATCGATCATTCCATATGAGACCATCGCGTTTGCCAACATAGTATTCCTATATCGCTCTTCAGGTGTATCTGACATCACCACATGCTCTACACTTTTGGGGATAAACTCTCCAAGATTTGAAAAAATCAATTCTCCATCTTCCTTCTCTACAAAATTTATCTTTCCATTCTTTGTATAATCCTGATGTGCTATACAATTATGAAGAGCCTCACGAATCAGGTAGGGATCGTATTGATCTACCTCTTGAGGAAAGAGTGATCCATGTGGAATGTATCGATATTTTAAATTCCGCACTTTACTAAATACGTCATCAACTGTCAATAATAGTGGACAGGTAAAATGAGCATAGTCTTTAGTCAATCCATTGGCATCTTTTAGTATCCATGAAATTTTACTGGAAGCTGGGTTTATAAAATGTTCAGACTCTAGCTTTCCAAGCAATAAAATGGCTGCATTGGTGATCTGACCATCGATTGTGATTTTTGATTTATTCAAAAAAGTGGCATCTTCCCATTGATTTATTTGGTCGATTAACTTTGGATTTTTCTTTTTGAATTCTTGTCTTGCTTTTAAAATAGCCTCAGAAGCGAGATCATCTATGGTAGCTGATTCTATGACTTCTGCCGACCAATCAGGTATGATCTGATTTATGATTTGATCTCTTTCCTGATCATGTAAGCCTACTAAGCTTTCTCCATCTCTGCCCCAGGCATGACCTTTCCATGAAACAACTTGTCCTATGGGCCCTTTTGGAATTTCTAACAATAGCACATCACAATTATCAGTAGTCACCCGATGGATGTCCTTAAATGTCATTCTGGGTGAAGTGTGATTAGCTATTTCTTTTTTGAATTCATTGACGGTTTTATCATTGATCTTAGTTCCATATATAGTTCGATCATCAAGCACCCCAAGCACCATCCAAGCACTATCTTGATCTTTGAGATTTGCTTCATTACTCAATGCCGAAAAGTATTGACCTAGTTTGTCTTTGTTGTAGTTGAATTCTGCTTTCTTGAATTCTACCACTTCATTCTCTGTGTCTAGGGAAAGTAATTTGTCTAGTTGTTTTTTCATCACTTTTTCTTTTTCCTAGTTTTCTTCTCCTTCTGAAATAATGTCTCTCGATCCTTCTCCTCTTGTATCATCTTTTCATACAACTTAAATAGATACTCTAGTCGCTCCTCATCTGACTCAAAAGGTTTGCTGCGATAACACCTTTCTACAGCAAGGTCATTAAGGCGATGGGCTTCTCTCAGTCCGTCTGGCATTTTGTCTGGATCATAGAGTTGAGCTAAAGTTTTTTCGGGATGTTTTTCGCGTTCTTGTAGGATGCGGAAAGTGTGGGTGGTCAGTTCTTCTTTTCGGGCATCAGAGATTGTAGGGAAGGGGAAGGTGTTATAAACAATATCTTTAGCATATCTATAATCAGATTTTAATTTACCTCCTATATTGCGTAACCACACCATATGCATTTTAGAGGAAATTAAACCCAATACATATAACTCAGGATCATAAATGACTTGTGCAGAATCAGAAATTATTGAGTCCTTATTCAAAAATCCGCTCGGTAAATACTGTCTTCTTTCTGAAGATACTCTTGGAACGATAATTTGATGTTCTACTGGTTCATTTGTATCTCTAAACTGATGAGATCTTAATGCTAGCTTATTAGTTCCTTTGTCTTTACTCTTTAGTCTATGAGATTTTGTTTTCTCTATTCTATTTTTAATGAAGCTAATAGCATTTACATCTTCTAAATCTTCATCTTTTATCCATAGACAAAATCTCTCATTACCTTTTATAAACTCTGCAGCACCTACAAGCTTTTTAATAAATCTAGCGGCCTCAGGGTTTGTTTTTAGCAATTCTTCTTTTTCGTTACTCGTAAGTATAAGTCCACCTCCATCATTAGGCATATTGCCGAAACTCATGGTATCTGTAAAGGAAATAGGTATGGATCTTCTTTGAACAATAGTGTTTTCTGAATCTAGTAAATATGGGCTTATGTTATCTACAGAATGACCTAGTCCAACATTGTAGATTATGCGCTTATTGGCATTTTTATTGGATGCTAAACCAATGATAACTACTACCACTGCAGCATTGGATTTAGCATTATTTTGCCATTTAAATGACTTGTGACAAAACTGAATATGAACTTCTTTGTCAAAAATCTTAGGCCATAGCAAAGAAACTTGTAACCCTTGAACTATAGAATTGGTGGACACAAACGCTGATTGAGAATTAGAATTTTGAATAAAGCAAGATGCTTTATAGAACCAACAAGCAATAAAATCTAAATCTTTATAACTCTTATATGCAGCAAACACTGTTGTCATATCTGCTTTTTGAATCTTATCTTGCATCCTAGCTCCCAAATACGGTGGATTCCCCAAAATATAAATCTCACTTCGACTTTGCTCAGTGCTGGCATCAACCTCACCTTTTGGACAAACCTCTTCCCAATCAATCCGACAAGCATTGGCACATACGATATGACCAGCTTGCTTAAGTGGTAATGTCGGATTGGTCTTTCCAAAGGCTTGGAAGAACTCTACATTCATTTGATGTTCTGCTAGCCAAAGTGATAGCTGAGCAATTTCTACTGCAAAGGCATCTATTTCAATCCCATAAAATTGTGTGAGCGATATGGCACTGAAAGGAATACCGATGTTGAGTTTTTGGAAGATCTTGATTTCTAGTCTTCTTAATTCCTTGTAGGCAATAATCAGAAAGTTGCCACTACCACAAGCTGGGTCAAATATTTTTAGTAATGAAATTCGATTGATTAAGGCATTGAGTTTTTTAGAGTTATCGCCTGCTTTTTCAAATTCTTCGTAAAGGTCATTTAAAAATAGTGGTTCGATAACCTTCATAATATTAGGTACCGAAGTATAATGTTGTCCTAGACTGCCTCTTTGCTCCACACCAATTACAGCTTGGAACATAGAGCCGAATATATCAGGGTTGATGTCTTTCCAGTTGAGCTCTCCTGCAGCGATGATGGCTTGCCGTGACTTACGAGTAAAAGTAGGAGCGGTAATAGACCGCTCAAATAACCCACCATTCACATACGGAAAGGCATTGATCCAATTCGCTTTTTTACCTCTTTGTCTCTTTGAAGTATTCAGCACCTCAAATATTTCATCAAAAAAAGTATTAAGATCACTACCATCTACTTTGGTATGTGATGCCAGCGCATTGGTAAATTGATTTTCTTCAAAAATATTGGTGTCTTCTGCGAAAAAGCAAAAAAGCAGTCTTGATAAAAATACATTCAGGTCCTTGATAAATGCCTCGTCATCTTGCGGATTGTCTTTTTTGATTTCGTCAAAGAGTTTTGCCATTTTTTCAGCAGCTTTGACATCTGCAGGATTTTCATTTTGATGTTGGGTTTTTTCCATTCCTGCCCAAGGAAGAAAGAAATCGAAATATTGTGGTAGGTCAGAGAAAGGTATGTCAAGCTTATCTCCAGTCTTAGTGTCAGACGC
>JAHDGD010000217.1 GCA_020627825.1 Saprospiraceae bacterium | reverse complement strand
GGGAGAAAAATGAATATGCAGAAAGGATGCACTTCATTTTGATCTCCCTCAATATCAAATATGAAAAACTATTTACTATTAATGCGATGCCTCTAGCTTAATTGACAACCTCCGACAAAAATTTCAGTCGGATCATCTTGATCTCGTCAATTGTTACATCGTCTTCTTTTAATTCCGCATACGCCTCATCTATCGAATCACTCTCCGCTTCATTGAAATAATCAAAAATGTCTTCCGCAGCATATTCATCAACGTTCTCTTCGATGTAATAATCTAGATCCAACTTCGTACCAGAAGATACAATCATATTCATTTCATCTAATAAATCTTCGAAACTAATCCCCACACTTTCTGCAATATCCTCTAATCCCAATTTTTTATCAACCCCCTGAATGATCGTGATCTTATTTTTTGACTTATTGGCTACTTGACGTACTACATAGTCACTTGGTCGATCGATGTCATTTTCTTCAACATAAGTCTTGATGATTTCAATGAATTTCTTTCCATACTTCATCAACTTTCCTGCTGATACCCCACTGATCTTCACCATATCGTCCTTGTTCACAGGGTAAAACGTCGCCATGTCAATCAACGACGGATCACCAAATATGATCCATGGTTTTACACCTAGTCTTTTGGCCTCTTTCAAACGCAGATCTTTCAACATCTTCAACAACGTCTCATCCAATGCTGATCCTGTATTCGTGCTCGTAATCGCCGTTTTATCTAAGTCATCGTAGTCGTGATTGATCGTGATCTTAAACTCGTATGGCTTCTCTACAAATTTTCTTCCTTCCTCTGTCAACTTTATTAATCCATAACTCTCTATGTCTTTATAAGTCAATCCTTTTAACAAGATCTGACGATAAAGCGAATTCCAATGCAAAGCATCTTTTTCTTTTCCCGCACCAAATAGTGGTCTTCTGTCAAACTTGAAATCTTTCATTTCTTTTGTAGACTTGCCCACTGTGAAATCAACCAATGTCTTTATGGGGTAATTTTCATTTAAGGCTAGTATCACATCCAATGCAATTTTTACATCATCTGTGGCTTCTATGACGGGCTTCGGATTTTTACAATTATCACATAAGTTTCCACATTGCTCCGCTGTAAATTCTTCACCGAAATAATCAAGTAAGAAAACTCTTCTACAAGAACCAGTCTCTACATAAGCTATAATTTCTTCTAAAAGCTGTGCCCCCATCTCGCGTTCTGCAACCGTCTTGTCTCTTAAGAATTTCTCAAGTTTGTTGATGTCTTTATATGCATAATAGGCAATACATCGAGATTGTAAACCGTCTCTTCCTGCTCTCCCTGTCTCTTGATAATAATTTTCTATACTCTTTGGGATGTCATAATGGAAAACAAACCGCACATCCGGTTTATCAATTCCCATACCGAATGCAATCGTTGCAACAATCACATCAATCTCTTCCATCAAAAATCCATCCTGTATTTTTGCTCTTGTTTTAGCATCAAGTCCCGCATGATAAGGTGCAGCATTTACTCCATTTACCTGAAGTAACTCTGCTATTTTTTCAGTCGTTTTACGCGCCTGAACATAGATTATTCCCGACTGACCATTCATTGACTTGATCACTTGGATCATATTTTGAATCGTTTTCTCGGGAGAAATTTTTGGTCTTACTTCGTAAATTAAGTTGTCTCTATTGAATGAAGACAAATACGTCGTGTGATTTTCAAGAGCAAGATTCTTTACAATGTCCGATTGTACCTTAGGCGTTGCAGTTGCTGTGAGAGCAATGATGGGAATATTTGCATCAATGGCAACGATCATTTCTCGTATCCTCCTGTATTCAGGTCGGAAATCATGTCCCCATTCAGAAATACAATGCGCTTCGTCTACAGCGACAAATGAAATTTTATTCGAGCTAAAAAAGGCTATGTTCTCTTCTTTTGTTAGCGTTTCGGGAGCAACGAAAAGTAACTTCGTTTTTCCTGCTTCTATATCCGAAATCACTTCCCGAATCTGCGTTTTATTAAGCGACGAATTCAAGAAATGCGCCACCGAATTGTCTTGACAATGTGCACGCACACTATCTACTTGATTCTTCATTAACGCAATAAGTGGGGAAATAACAATGGCAGTGCCGGGCATTAATAGGGCAGGTAGTTGATAACACAATGATTTTCCACCTCCTGTCGGCATTAAAACAAATGTATCATTCCCGTCAATTACATTTTGTATGATTTCTTCTTGTTGACCTTTAAACTCTGGAAATCCAAAGTGTCTTTCTAATTCTTCTTTTAAATCTAAAGCTTCCGCTATCATTTTTTTTAATTAAACTGTTCACTGGGTTTGCATCCCAAATACTTGTTTTTAATTGGCTGGAGTTTATTTTTCAAAGCGATTATAGGGGGAATCGTATGGTAAGCAATAGTTTACCTCCGTTTTGAACGGTACGACTTCTAAATATACTATAAATTAACAATCCTGTTCATTAATATATGGAATATTTCACTTTATGTAAAGAAATATATCAAATGAAAGTTTAAAGCTACCTAAACTAAAAAAGGACTTAAACGATTAAACCACAATACTGTATCCTTTTCTCCCCTTCACGTCTTCTTATAAACGTAAAATAGACCTTTAAATTTTTTAAATACCTTCATATAAATGTCATAAAATGAATGTCTCAAGACAAAAGAATTATATTTTTGGGACCCATAAAGGTTAGCGTACTGCGATACCATATAGGATTTAACAGCGTAAGATGGATTTTTTAAAATCGGGAAAAGAAACGATAAGAATTGAATGTGAGGCTTTAGCAAGCCTTCAAGAATCGCTTGATCAACGATTTGTGAAAAGTGTAGAACGTTTGTTGAATTGCAAAGGTAGAGTGGTGATAACGGGTATAGGGAAAAGTGCTTTGGTGGGGCAGAAAATGGTAGCGACTTTGAATAGTACCGGAACACACGCGATGTTCATGCACGCAGCTGATGCGGTTCATGGTGATCTAGGAATGATAGGGGAAGAGGATGTTGTGATTTGTATCTCGAAGAGTGGCGAGACAAGTGAATTGAAAATTCTTATTCCGATCTTGAAAAAACAAGGGACAGAAGTGATATCAATGACCGCACAACCACAATCGTTTCTAGCCATACAAGCTGATGATTTACTGTATACTCCGGTATCCCAAGAGGCGGATCCGCATAATCTAGCACCCACAAGTTCTTCTACAGTACAACTTGCCATGGGAGATGCCATTGCCATGAGTTTACTGAAAGCAAGAGGATTTAAAGAGCAAGATTTTGCTAAGTTTCACCCTGGCGGATCACTAGGAAAAAAGTTGTACATTCAAGTAAAAGATATGAAACCTGAAGAACATAATCCATGTGTTCAGGTCGATACAACAATGCGGGAAATCTTACTCGAAATGAGTGGTAGTCGAATGGGGGCAACTGCTGTACTAGAAGACGAACTATTGAAAGGAGTGATTACCGATGGTGATATCAGACGATGGTTTGAAAAGGGAGGGAGCGGACAAGCGATGGCTGCAGATTTAATGAATCCTCACCCAAAAGTTGTGCAATTCAATGATATGGCGGTTTCAGCGTATGATCATATGCGGGAATGGAGCATCAATCAATTATTGGTACTTGATGATACGCGGTATGTAGGTATGATACATCTGCATGACCTATTGCGTGAAGGGATAGTATAAGAATTTTTTGGGTCAAGCCCAAAAGGCATTTTCTTTACATTTAACATTCGTTGATGAATTACATCCTGTAAAGCAAATTGTAAATCAAAACTTATCCTCTTTTCCAAGATTGGAGAAGGAAGAGATGGGGTTGAATCAATATAGAAGGAGCACTTGCTTCTAGCTTTTTAAACAGGAAACATCGTTATAAATTTCAGGCTACAGATCACGAGCAAAAGAACAAATAAGATGAGTCGGATATCACTGAGTTCGAGATCGAATTTGCTTAATGCAATTTTTACATAATACATGTTTCGTCTTTTAAAAAATACGGTAGAGGACTGATTATGCATCAGTTGATTTGGAATCGGTCCTCTACCGATATTTGAGTTAAAAGGATACAAAAAGTTGAGGGAATCCATGCTCCGTTTTCACAGAACAAGTCGTCTTGATAAGCCCCAACTTTTATTTTGTATCCTAAAGATTGAGTTTCGTCTTATGTCTATTCCTTGTGCCAATAACTTGCCAATTTTTTCAAAAAACAGTTGGAATACCCGATGAGGTATAGGGCTTATATTACGATAAGAAAACATGTGTGATTTTTGTAATTCATTACAACTTGTAAACCTTGCTTTTTTACATGTAGAGGAAAAACACTTTATGAAAAATTATCATTAGAACTTTTTTTAAGGAATATTTTACGATGGTAATAATCATCTTTATGTTGTGACTAAAAGGATGATAACGAAGCAAAGAATGAAACGCTTTTGCTACCTTTAAACCATGAGAACATTTCTAATAATAGCCTTTGCAGCGATGGCTTTTGGGTGTAAACCCGCAGAAAAAGAAGCGCAAAAATCTTCAGTAAACCAGCAAATTAATCTTCCTGAATTGAATCTTGAACAAGCTGAAAACTTAGCTAGTTTGCCTTTGGCTTGCGCCCAAAAAGAATATCCAAATAAGTTAAATGATGTTATAGGTGGAGCCTACGATTTAGCTGAACCTTCCCAATTACATCCTGCATTTTACGGTTGTTTTGATTGGCACAGTGCAGTGCATGGACATTGGTCGATGGTTTATTTATTGCATCGTTTTCCAAATATTTCTCAGGCAGATGAAATGAAGAAGATCTTAAGTGAACACTTAACGAAAGAAAATATTGAAAAAGAAATTGCTTTTTTCAACGGGCCGAATAACAAGTCTTGGGAAAGAACATATGGTTGGGCATGGCTGCTGAAGCTAGATGAAATCTTACACGTGTGGGATGACCCATTGGCGAAAAAGTTGGCCGAAAATCTGGAACCTTTAACCTTATTGTTGGAAGAACGATTTATGGAATTTTTACCAAAACTGGTGTATCCTATTCGAGTAGGAGAACATCCGAATACAGCTTTTGGTCTTTCCTTTGCGCTTGATTATGCTCGAACAAAAGAGCGAACTGATTTTGAACAATTAATCACACAACGAGCTACAGCATTTTATGCTGCAGATGAAGGATGTCCATTTTCTTGGGAGCCAGGAGGATTCGATTTTTTATCTCCGTGTCTGGAAGAAGCAGCCTTAATGTCAAAAGTTCTTAAAGACGAAGATCGTACAAATTGGTTGAGGCAGTTTATGCCACAATTATACGATGTCAATTTCAAACTGGACATCGCCGAAGTAAAAGATCGATCTGATGGGAAATTGGTGCATTTGGATGGCGTGAATTTTAGCAGAGCATGGAATTTATATGAGATCGCTTCAAGAATGGAAAAACAGAATGATGCGTTAATTCAAGTTGCTAATAACCATATTGCTCAAAC
>JAHDGD010000036.1 GCA_020627825.1 Saprospiraceae bacterium | reverse complement strand
ATATGAATGCATCTCTGTCAACTGATTTTATTCCTTATCCATTATTCACGTTAATAACGTTAATAAATTTTCAAACAATAAGGTGAACTTATATTTTCTAGCGTGTTGTACTTTTTGGGCTTAAGCCCAAAAAGAAAAAATATGAAGGTAGTACTACGCACGAAAGTAAAAGGTAATTATAGAACCGTTATGGCGGGATTCGATAAGGAATTATTTTTGGCTTTAGCCCCTCCGTTTCCCCCTATAAAACTTGAAAAGTTTACAGGAAGTGAAAAAGGCGATGAAGTCCATATTCGGTTTAAAGCACCAGTTAATTCAATGTGGATCAGTGATATTACCGATCATGGCTTCAATGAAAGTGAAGCTTATTTCATTGATAAAGGAAGAGTTTTACCTTGGCCATTGAAAAGCTGGACACATCGGCACATCGTACGTAAAGTTAAAGATCAAGAAAGCGAGATCATTGATGATATTGAATATGACAGTGGAATTGGTTTTCTTAATATCTTACTTTATCCAGCTTTATACCTTGGATTTCTACCAAGAAAGAGAATTTACAAACGTTACTTCAGTTCTTAGCGGTTTTACCGTACGATCAATTCACTTCGCTTTGGTCCAGTAGATACCATACTAACAGGAGTGTCAAGCTCTTTTTCAAGATACGACACATAATCTTTGGCTAATGCTGGCAACTTACTGTAATCTGTGATTTCCTCAAGCCCTTGATTCCATCCAGTCTTTTCGGTTAATTGTACGGTCATTTCAGTTCCATCAATGTCATAAGGTAATTCATCATGTACACCACCATCATATTGGTATTTATCGGCAACACTTATGTGCTCAAAATCATTAAGGACATCCATCTTGGTCAATACGATTTTGGTCACTCCATTAATCATAATAGTGTATTTCAATTGAGGCAAATCTATCCATCCACATCTTCTAGGACGGCCTGTTGTTGCACCAAATTCATGACCTAATCTTCTTAATTTTTCTCCTGTTTCATCGAAAAGCTCGCTTGGAAAAGGTCCACTTCCTACACGTGTACAATATGCTTTTGTAATACCGATTACATCTCCTATTAAGTGCGGAGCAATACCAAGACCTGTGCACACTCCTGCTGTAATCGTATTACTTGATGTTACATACGGATATGTCCCAAAGTCTATATCCAACATAGATCCCTGTGCACCTTCTGCCAAAATTTTCTTTCCAGCTTTAATCTGTTGATTTATGAAATATTCACCATTTACTTGCTTGAATGCACGCAGTTTTTCTATACAATCGAGCCAATTAGCTTCTTCTTTTTCTAAATCAAAATCAATAGATGGATAAGCTTTCAAAAGCCCCATGTGTTTTTTCTTCAACTTCGCATACCTTTGATCAAAGTCTGGAAGCAAAATGTCACCTATTCTAAGACCATTTCTTCCTGTCTTATCCATATATGTAGGACCTATTCCTTTTAAGGTGGAGCCTATTTTCTCTTTTCCTTTTGCTGCTTCACTTGCTGCATCAAGCATTCTATGTGTGGGCAATATTAAATGCGCTTTTTTGGAAATCAATAAACGATCTCTAAACGGAATATTTGCAGCATCTAGTTTATCGATTTCTTTAAGAAAAGTAATGGGATCGAGTACAACTCCATTTCCTACTAGATTCAGTATATTTTGTCTGAAAATTCCTGAAGGGATAGTATGCAGTACATATTTATTTTCACCAATTACAATAGTATGACCCGCATTTGGTCCACCTTGAAATCGACAAACGACGTCGTATTGATCGGCAAGGTAATCAACAATTTTCCCTTTTCCTTCATCACCCCATTGTAATCCTAGTATAACATCTACAGCCATTAGCTTAGCACGTTTTTAAGTTTTGTAATTCCTGTACTGTTTCATTACCTTACAGGACTAAATCGCAAAGATAGTACTCTTTGAAGAACATATATGATTTTTTAAATATGAATTTATTCGCTTTCTATTTTATCCTTTTTTCTTTTTAAGGGTTTAACCCCAAAAGGCTTTATGGCAACATATTTTGGACTTGCAGCGTTTCAAAATTGTCGGATGCATAATAAAGGATAAAATACGCTTATGAAATATTTTTTTCATTTTATACTTCTTGGTGTTATTACTTTTTCTTGTTCTATCGCTAAAGAACAAAGGAACGCAGTTGATCTTTTTATTGATGATCTAAAAGATCAGAAAACAAGAGTGTTGGAAGTGCCAGAATTCACAAAAGAGGATATTGATGATTTATTGTCTTATAGAAATGATGATGAATTGATCACTGAGTTTCCTCGAAATCTATTATCTTCCTTTTATCAAGAGGAAGTCTCTATAGGAATGTATGTTCTGTGGATTATAGAATCTGTTCGTATAACAGAGAATGAAAATCTAGATGCTTTTAAATTTGCATCATTAAATCCACGTGTTGCAGAACTTCCTTCTGGAAATATTCTAAATCAAGTTGATGTTCTACCAGAAGTAGCAAATGCTTATGATGAATGGTGGAATTCTACCGAAGATCTAGAGGATAAGTTGAATATTGACCCATTAAATACGTTAGTGTATTTCTGGAATTAATCTAATATCCAATTTTCGCGCTCATTTTAATGGTATAACAATGCTCTCAACTGATTCTATACTCTCTAGTATCGAGTGAAAATAACAGTTCGTCATCTAGTTGCCCTTGCGTTTTTATACCAATCTTTATATTTTACTATTTTTACGACCTCTTAAACCATTTAAATTCTAAATTGACGGATAAATTCTTCTTAAAATACATGATTTCTTCCTTAGAAAATATCGAATTAGCTATGGCAACTCCTTAATTTTAAAAGTCGAAATCACTTATTTGTAATTTGAATGTATTACCGACAATTTGAAATTTATATGCTACTAAAAACAATCAACTTTTATAAAATGAATACAATCAAAGGATTCTTAATTTTCGGGTTATTAACATTCAGCACAGTATGTTTTGCTGGTGAAGGTATGTGGTTACCCCAACTTCTCAAGGCATTGAATGAAGACGAGATGCAAACCATGGGAATGAAATTGACAGCTGAACAGATCTACTCAGTAAATCAAGGTTCTTTAAAAGATGCGATCGTGCATTTCGGGGGATTTTGTACGGGGGAAGTCATTTCGAATGAAGGTCTTGTTCTTACCAATCATCACTGTGGATATGGACAGATCCAATCTCATTCTAGTCTTGATAATAATTACTTGAAAAAAGGATTTTGGGCAATGAAAAAAGAAGATGAGTTGGAAAATCCTGGCTTATTTGTACGGTTTATTGAGCGGATAGATGATGTTTCGGACATCATTTTAAAAGGTGTTACAGATGATATGACACCTGAAGAAGTACAGTCTGTTGTAGATAAAAATCTTGCTGCTTATCGATCAACGATTGAAGTGGGAGCATTTCAAGAGTTAATTGTTCGTCCATTCTATAATGGAAACCAATATTTTGCCTTCATGACTGTTTCTTATCCAGATGTTCGTCTAGTAGGAGCTCCTCCTGAGTCGATTGGTAAATTTGGAGCTGATACAGATAACTGGGTTTTTCCTAGACATACAGGAGATTTTTCACTATTTAGAATCTATGCTGGACCGAATAATGAGCCAGCTGAATATAGTCCTGAAAATAAACCATTTGTTCCGAAATATAGCCTTCCTGTTTCGCTTGATGGGGTTGAAGAAGGAGACTTTACGATGATCTTTGGATTCCCAGGACGAACTACACAGTATCTTCCTTCAGTTGCTGTGGAGCAAGTAGTAGATGTTCTTGATCCAGCAAAGATTGAAATAAGAGATGTTGCATTAAAGATCATGGATAAATACATGAGAGCTGATGAAAAAGTCAGAATTCAGTATGCATCGAAATTTGCTCGAATTGCTAATTATTGGAAGAAATGGATAGGAGAGAAGTCTGGTCTTGAGCGGTCCAATGCTGTCGATAAAAAACGTATGCTTGAGGAAGAATTTGAAGCAAAAGTTAAAGCTGATCCTGCATTGTGGGGTCAATATGGTCACTTAATGAAAAAGTTTAATGAGCATTATTCTCAAATTGAAAAATATGCGTACACAAGAGATTATTATAATGAAGTAGTAGGAAGAAATGTAGAGGTGTTAAGTACTGCTAGTGTTATTGGACGATTAATTTCTCAATATGAAAGTGGAGATGAGGCGTCATATAATGCATTCAAAGATCGAGTAGTACCCTATTTAGAACGTGTATTTAAGAATTATAATAAGGATATTGATCGAGAAGTATTCGTTGCACTTGCCGATTTGTATAGAGATAATGTCGAAGAACAATTTATACCTACTGCATTCAATGTAAAAGGTAAAAGTCTGGAAGGCTATATTACAGATATTTATGATCGTTCAGCGTTAAAAGACAAAGATCAATTGATGGCAATTTTGGGCGAAAGCCCTGAAGAAGCTGTGAAAAAGCTAAAAGACGACCCAGTTTTTATTTTGTATAGAGATTGGAAAGAGATATACGATGAAAAAGTTTCAGCACCGTATAATAAAACAAAGGCAGAGATAGATTTGTTACAAAAACGATATATGAGAGGATTGATTGATGTTTTTCCAGAAAGAACTTTTTGGCCAGATGCAAATAGTACAATGCGTGTTACTTACGGAAAAGTAAATGGTTATGAACCACGGGACGCTGTTTATTATATGCCTGTGACTTATCTAGATGGGGTTGTAGAAAAGTATGTTCCTGGAGATTATGAATTTGATCTCGACCAAAAGTTAATTGACTTATACGAAAAAAAGGACTATGGACAATACGCAGATAATTCGGGAAGAGTACCTGTTTGTTTCATAGGATCAAATCATACTACAGGTGGTAATAGTGGAAGTCCAGCTATTGATGCGAGTGGTAATTTAATAGGTCTAAATTTCGATAGAGTGTGGGAAGGAACAATGAGTGATATATATTATGATCCTTCTATTTGCAGAAACATTATGGTCGATATCCGATACGTTCTCTTTGTAATTGATAAATACGCTGGAGCAGCTCATCTAATTAACGAGATGAATCTTGTCCATCCAAAAAAATAAATATGTCACAGCATATTGTGCTGAAAATTTTACTGGCGCCTTTTACTCTGCTTTATGGTTTAGTAATAGGCGCCAGAAATGTTTTATACGAATCAGGTTTACTGAAGTCATCAAAATTCAATATTCCAGTCATTGGTGTAGGGAATCTTTCAATGGGAGGAAGTGGGAAAACTCCACATGTTGAGTATTTGCTTCATACCCTTAAACCCTATATTAATGTGGGGGTACTTAGTAGAGGATACTTAAGAAAGACCTCAGGATATAAAGAAGTATTTCATGGTCTTACCGTTGAAGATGTAGGAGATGAACCTTTGCAATATAAATTGAAGTTTCCTGATGTAGTTGTCGCTGTTGCTGAAAGACGTGCAATTGGCATACCTCTAATGATCGCTGATTACCCGCAACTTCAAACCGTTCTGTTGGATGATGCATTTCAACATCGTTCTGTCACTCCTGCGCTTAATATTTTAATTACAGATTTCAAATTTCCCTTCACTGGAGATCATTTGTTACCGTCAGGAAGATTACGTGAAGGACGTGCATCTGCTTCAAGAGCTGATGTTGTTATCGTTTCAAAATGTCCAGAAAATATTACAATTGAACAACGTGCTGAGTGGCGAAAGCAAGTAGGTAAGCATACAGAAGCAAAGGTGTTTTTTTCCCGATATGAATATGGGACACCATATTTTATGTATGATGCAAGCAAAAAATGTATTCTTGATGAAAATACTGAAGCCATTTTGCTAAGTGGCATTGCAAAGCCAATTTATCTTGAAGAATATGTTTCCAGTAAAGTAGGATTTATTAATATTCATTCTTATGAAGATCATCATCAGTTTAAACCTCATGAAGTGAGTTTGATTCATAGAGCTTTACAAGAATTAAAAGGAGACAAAAAAGTAGTCATCACTACTGAAAAAGATAGTACACGATTAGACAAACACCGTGAATTTCTTCAAAAACATGACATTCCTATTTACATCTTGCCTATAAGGGTACGTTTTATAGAAGAGGAAGGAGAAAGTTTTGATACCTTTGTTAAGGACTTTCTTTTAAATTTTAAGACGTGAGAGGATTTACTTTATGGATTGCTTTGCTATTCTCCATAGCTTTATCAGCCCAATCTGGAAGGGTTGAAAAAAACGATAGAATTGCTAGATTAATAGATCGGTTTGAAATTAAGTATGGTTATTTTAAAGGACATACCAATATGTCTCCCTTGTACAGAAGTGAAGTCTTTTCATATATTAAATCTCTTGATTCGGTGGGCTTAAGCCCAAAAGAATTGTACGACAGAGAAATTGTCCTCATGCAATATCAAGAATTTAATGATGTTGTAGATCGTGAACCCACTAGTTTTCTTAAAAAGTTTTACAGAAACAAAGCTCACTTTTTTGAATTTCAAAATAAGTCTTTGTTTGTTGCAGTTGATCCTATTTTGTTTTTACAAGCAGGACTAGAAAATGGAACTTCGCATCAGTTAAGAAATACAAGAGGGGCAGAATTGCAAGGGCAACTTGGGAAACGCATTTATTTTCGATCCAAAATCTTTGAAAACCAATCAACTTTTTTGGAGTATCACGAACGAAGAATTAATCGAAATTTAACAGTACCGGGAAATGCGCTTTACAAAAACTTTGATTTCAATTTGAATACACAAGCGTATGATTTTTTGAATGCTCAAGGATATGGCGGACTTCATATTAATGAATTTTTAAATTTAGAAATAGGACATGGAACGCATTTTATAGGAAATGGTATTCGATCTCTTATTCTAAGTGATTATGCAACAAACTATTTTTTTGCAAGAGCAAATACATCGTTTTGGAAATTTAGATATCAGAATTTATATGCTGAATTAAGCCCTTTTTCACAAAAGAAATTCGATAGTGGAGATGTTTTGTTGCCTAAGAAGTATATGGCTCAACATACCTTAAGTTTCAAAGCCACGCAGCGACTTGAAATAGCGCTTATTGAAATCGTTCTATTTAATAGGGATGAAACATTCGAATTGCAGTATTTAAATCCCATAATTTTATATAGAGCAGTAGAGCAATTTTTAGGGAGTCCGGATAATGCTATGATCGGTGGGCAAGTAAAATGGAATATTGTAGATGGATATCAATTGTATGGTCAACTATTAGTTGATGAATTTAACATAGGATCGCTAAGAGATAATATTAATTGGTGGGGTAATAAAGTCGGTCTTCAACTCGGTGCAAAAGCCATAGACTTTTTGGGCGTAAGCCAACTTGACGTTCAAGGGGAATTGAATATCGTGAGACCATATACCTATGTTCATAGAGGAGAGCTTGATGATTTCAATGTTTCTCCAGCCAATTATTCCCATTACAGTCAACCTTTGGCACATCAGCTAGGTGCTAATTTTGCAGAGGCTATTCTTGATGTTCGATATCGAATAGGAAATAAATTCACCATTCATCCTCGTGTTATTCTCTCAGCCCAAGGCGTCGATAATGTAATGGATAGAGATAGTATAGGATTTAATGTAGGTGCTGATATTTTATTGCCTAGCAATGTCCGACTGGGAAATAAGGATCAATTCTTACTTCAAGGCGATCGCGTTCAAGTTGCACTTACAGCAATCAATATGTATTATGAATTTTTCCCCAATTATTTTGCAGATCTCAATCTTCAATACAGAATGTCAAGGAGCGAACAAGATGCTTACAATTTAAATAGTTTGTACATCGGATTGGGCGTTCGGACTAACTTTACCGAATTATATAGAGATTACTAATGGCACATAAACATACATTACAGACCTTAAGAGACTTATTAGCTGAACGAATCTTAATCATTGATGGCGCAATGGGGACTATGATCCAGCGATATAAGCCCGATGAAGCTATGTATAGAGGTGATCGGTATGCTAATTACCATTTGGATATAAAAGGCAATAATGAAGTTTTATCGATTACACAATCTGAGATGATTCAACGTATTCATGAAGAATATCTTGAAGCAGGGGCAGATATTATTGAGACCAATACATTCAGTGCGAATGCTGTTTCCCAAGCAGACTATGATATGGAAAGTGAAGTGTATGAGATGAATGTCAAAAGTGCTCAGTTAGCACGAAAAGCAGCTGACAAATATACAGCGATTACACCAGATAGACCGCGCTTCGTAGCAGGAGCACTAGGGCCTACCAATCGGACAGCTTCTCTTTCTCCAGATGTAAATAATCCATCATTTCGAGCAATCACTTTTAATGAGTTAAAGACGGCATATTACGATCAAGCGAAGGCATTGCAAGCAGGTGGTGTGGATATATTCCTTATTGAAACAGTATTTGACACGTTGAATGCGAAAGCCGCAATTTTTGCAATCGAGGAATTAAATGAAGAGCTGGGATTTCGGGTTCCTGTAATGATAAGTGGAACCATAACAGATGCAAGTGGACGAACTTTAAGTGGTCAGACTGCAGAGGCGTTTTGGATTTCAGTGAAACATGCTAAACCATTGACAATAGGGTTAAATTGTGCACTTGGGGCTAAAGAACTAAAGCCGCACTTAGTGTCACTTGCTCATATAAGCAACACCTTTATTCATGCTTACCCAAATGCTGGCTTGCCCAATCAATTTGGGGAGTACGACCAATTAGCAGAAGAGATGGGAGCTCACATGCGAGATTTTATGGAGAATAATCTTGTTCATATGATAGGAGGATGTTGTGGTACGACACCAGATCATATACGTGTGATGTCTGAAATTAGCAAAGAATTTGTACCTTCTCCATTACAAAAGAAAATTACTGTATCGATGTATGCAGGAATGGAGCCATTGATTGCTCGATCCGACTTAAATTTTATAAATGTAGGTGAGCGAACTAATGTAACTGGAAGTAGGAAATTTGCTCGATTGATAAAAGAAGGAGCATTCGAAGAGGCCATTTCAGTAGCACGACATCAAGTAGAAGGCGGAGCACAGATCATAGATGTAAATATGGACGAAGGGATGCTTGATAGTAAAGCAGCAATGATCGAGTTCTTGAATATGATCAGTTCTGAGCCTGACGTTGCAAAGTTGCCTATTATGATTGATTCATCGAAGTGGGAGGTAATAGAAGCTGGGCTTCAATGTACTCAAGGAAGATCCATTGTGAATTCCATTTCTATGAAAGAAGGGATAGCGGAATTTAAGCGCCAGGCTAACTTGGTTCAAAAGTATGGAGCATCCGTCATTGTAATGGCATTCGATGAAAAGGGACAAGCTGATACCATCGAACGTAAAGTGGAGATTTGTCAACGGGCCTATAAGATTCTTGTGGAAGAAGTAGGAATGGATCCTCATGATATTATTTTTGATCCAAATATTTTTGCAGTTGCTACAGGGATTGAAGAGCACAATGATTATGCAATAAATTTTATTGAAGCGACTCGAATCATAAAAGAAACATGTCCAGGAGCGAAAGTTTCAGGTGGTGTGAGTAACATCTCTTTTTCATTCAGAGGGAATAACTTAGTACGAGAAGCAATGCATACGAGCTTTCTCTATCATGCTATTAATGCAGGGATGGATATGGGAATAGTCAATGCGGGTATGATAGAGGTCTATGAACAACTCCCTAAGGATTTACTAAACTTGGTGGAGGATGTGTTATTCAATAGAAAAGAAACGGCAACCGAAGAATTGGTGAAATATGCCAATGAACATGCAGGAGGAGGTAAAAAGAGAGAAAAGAATCTTGAATGGAGAAAGGAGCATGTAGGAAAAAGAATAGAGTATGCATTGGTAAATGGAGTTACGGAGTACATAGTAGAAGATACAGAAGAAGTACGTAAAAATTGTTCAAGACCTTTAGAAGTAATAGAAGGACCATTAATGGATGGGATGAATGTAGTAGGGGATTTATTTGGTGCAGGTAAAATGTTCCTTCCTCAGGTTGTGAAAAGTGCTCGTGTAATGAAAAAAGCAGTTGCCTATCTGGAGCCTTTTATAGAAGAAGATAAGCAACAAGGAGAGCGTTCAAGTAACGGTAAAATATTGCTTGCTACAGTGAAAGGAGATGTGCATGACATAGGAAAGAATATTGTAGGGGTAGTATTGGCTTGTAACAATTATGAAATCATTGATCTAGGAGTTATGGTACCTATGAGCAAGATCCTAGATACAGCAATAGAGGAACAAGTAGATGTTATAGGCTTAAGTGGATTGATTACTCCATCTTTAGATGAAATGGTGTATGTCGCCAGAGAAATGGAAAAGCGAGGGATGAGAATGCCTTTATTGATAGGAGGTGCAACCACATCAAGAGCGCATACAGCTGTAAAAATTGACCCAGAATATAGTGGGGCTGTAGTTCATGTTTTGGATGCATCCAGAAGTGTGGGTGTTGTAGGAGAGTTGTTACAAAAAAATGAAGATGCTAAGAATAATTACATCATTGATGTGAAGCAAGATCTGGCTAGAATGCGAGAACAGCAAGGGAATAAAAATGTTGATGAGCTATACATTGATATAGAAAAGGCGAGACAAAATAAAGTCGTTTTGGATTGGGAATCGTATCAAGTGCCTAAACCGAAACAACTAGGAAGGGGAAGAATAGAGGATTTTGATTTAAAGAAGTTGGAAGCGTATATAGATTGGACTCCATTTTTTATGAGTTGGCAGTTAGCGGGGAAATTTCCAGCGATATTAGAAGATAAGGTTGTGGGCTCGGAGGCCCAAAAGTTATACAATGATGCGCAATCGATGTTAAGGAGAATATTCGATGAGGGTTGGTTGAGAGGAGAAGTGTATTATGGATTGTTTCCGTGTAATAGTGATGGTGATGATATTGTGGTGTATGATGAGAAAGGGGAAAAAGAAGTGAAGAGATTACATCATTTGAGGCAACAGAGAAAAAAAGCGAGAAAAGGCACGAATTACTGTTTGAGTGATTTTGTGGCTCCTAGATCCAGTGGAAAATTGGATTATATAGGAGGATTTGCCGTTACTGCGGGAATAGGGATAGAAGAGTATGTTCAACGATTTGAAGAATCAAATGATGATTACAACGCTATTTTACTCAAGGCATTAGCGGATCGATTGGCAGAAGCTTTGGCTGAATATATGCATGAACGCATACGGAAAGAAATATGGGGATATGCCGCTGAGGAAAAGCTTGATAATGGAGAGTTGATAAAGGAGAGATATCGGGGTATACGACCAGCTCCAGGCTACCCAGCGTGTCCTGAGCATAGCGAGAAAGAAGGTTTATTTAAGTTATTGGAAGTAGATGATATCCAGTTGACGGAGAGTTTTGCCATGTATCCGGCTGCATCAGTGAGTGGATGGTATTTTGCACATCCGGAAGCGAAGTATTTTGGGCTTGGTAAAATAAGGAGAGACCAAGTGTTGGATTACGCTAGTAGAAAGGGGATGACAGAAGAAGAGGCAATGAAATGGTTGATGCCAGTGTTTGTTTAATACTATTTAAATTTTAGAAAGTTAGTTATACTGTCATATTACTAGTTCGTCTAGTAAAAATAGAGGAATACTCTTTGTTTCTGAGGAAGAAGAATTAAGGTGCTTTTCTTCATGTTTTTATTTTGTGGTCATTAAGTGGTAAAATATTTTATTTCGAAACGATTAATCTTTTCCTTCGATTTTTATGGAAAATACGGAAAGAATTGAAGTTTTATTTTAACTTTAAGTCAAAATTTCTGCTAAAGATTTTTGGGCTTTAACCCACATAGTTGAATTTTCTCGTGAACAAAAGAAATGTTTAATGTTACGTGTGGGTTATCCCCAATTTTTAGTTCTATCGTCCCAGTTTTCCAAATTTTTCTATTTTTTTCAACCATTTAGTTCGAAAGGTATCTTTTGATAAACGAATAGGACCGATACTGGTAACTTTTACAGAACGAATTCCAATAAAATTCAAGGTTAATTTTTTCATAGCATTCGTACTAGGACGAGCATAAATAAATCTGTAGTACCAAGTTGGCTGGTCCATAGTACATATGATATGTGCTGTTTTTTCTGTAAAAAATTTATCCCACCACACAGAATTTTCTCTTTTCTTAAAGGCAAAACCTGGTAATAAAACTCTGTCTAAGAATCCTTTCATAATCGCTGGAATAGATCCCCACCATACAGGATATATCCATACCAGATGATCAGCCCATTTCAATTTTTCTTGAGCATCTAGTAAATCAGGTTCAAGTTCTGTACGTTTTCTATATCCATATTTCAAATTAGGATTAAATTGTAAGGTAGCGATATGTATCACTTTAACAGCATGATTTTCATTCATTTCCGCGCCTTTAACATAAGCTTCAGCTAATGCTGTATTGTAACTTTCTTGATCAGGATGCCCATTTATGATTAAAATCTTCTTCATTACTATTTTTTCATAAAGATCACATTAAAATCCTGACATACATTTGATCTAGATCAAATTCTTAGCGCGTACTCGACTTAATGTTTCAAGTGTCATTCCAAGATAGGAAGCAATATGTTTTAATGGTATTCTATGCCAGTGTTTATCATATTCTTTTGTTAAAACCATTTAAATTCTAAATTGTCGGATAAATTCTTCTTAAAATACGTGATTTCTTCCTTAGAAAATATCGAAGTAGCTAAGGCTATTCCTCAATTTTATAAGTCGAACTCACCTATTTGTAATTTGAATGTATTACCGACCATCTAAAATTTAAATGGTTTAATTGTTCATAACGCTCTTCTGCGCTATAAAAGAGAATAGATGCTAATCTCCTTTGTTGTCTTAACATGGTATCTGTCACTACATGGCGCAGAAATGTATCCAGATCCTGATGTTTTTTACATAGTTCATCAATATGGATTTTTGATATTTCAGCCACAGTCGTTTCTTCTAAAAGATGAATAAAATGACTGCTTGGTTGGTTACTGAAAAAAGAAACAATAGAGGTGAAAAATTCATTCTCAAATGCAAACCAATCGGTTACATCTTTGTCTTCTTTCAAGTAGTAAATTCTTGCACTACCACTCAATATTAAGTAGGCAGTGGTTGCATATTGTCCTTGCCTAACTAGTTCCGTATTCTTATTATAGGTTTGAATCGAAAGGTGATCTATCAAATCTTTTAAACAAGCATCCGATAGTGTACTATATGTTTTTTGAATTGTTTTGAAAGTGGTTTCAAGGTCCATCCGTTGTAAAGCAAAATGAAAAACGTTTCTAAAGGTACAACTAATCGTATAATAAAGATTTTTTCTTTAATATTTTTGGGCTCGAGCCCAAAAATGAACATCATAATCGCTGTTCATACTTCCTATCGTTGAAGAAAAACGAACTGTGCTCCAAGTTCAGATAAGACGAAAATGCACACATTATCGGCAGGATTTCTAAATACTTTCTTGAATTCTTCGATATTATCTTCCTTTATAATTTGCTTGTAAACTAATTCTTCAAGAGTAGAGGCATGGATATTCCAGTTTCCTTTTACTTTTCCTTTCTCAGCGATAAGCAAGCCAATTTCCATATGTTGTTGGTGCGCAACAAAGATGGGATACTCGGATACATCCTGGTCAATAATAACTTGAGATGCATCGAACATAACATTTTTGTAAATCGATAATTCCTGTTCGAGCATAAGGAATTTTTCTGCGGAATATTTTTCTGCTTCTTTTTTCATTTTGTCAATATTCGAGTTAAAAGCGCTACTGTTTCAACATGATGCGTATGTGGAAACATATCTACAGCTCGGATTTTTTCAACTACATATTTTTCACTTAATAAGTTGATGTCTCTAGCTTGTGTAGCTGGATTACATGAAACATAAACTATTTTTTTTGGTTCAGCACGAAGGATCGTTTCAACAACTTCTTTATGCATTCCTACACGTGGAGGATCTGTTATTATTACATCTGCTTTCCCATGTTTTTTAATAAACTCGTCCGTGAGAATATCTTTACAATCTCCCGCATAAAATTTAGCATTATGAATTTTGTTCAACTCCTTGTTTTGTTCGGCGTAATATATGGCTTCCTTTATTTCTTCAATACCAGTGATCGAATGGACAGAGTCTGCTACATAAAGTGCAATACTTCCAAGCCCAGTATATAAATCATAGACATTTTCAGAGCCATCGAATGCAGCATATTCTTTTACTACATCGTATAGTTTCTCTGCTTGAAGTGTATTGGTTTGAAAGAACGATTTCGGTCCTATATGGAATTGAACATTCCCTAGTCTCTCTTCTAAAACTTCTTTACCGAAAAAATGATGATAAGGCAAGTCAATTGTAATAGAATTAAGTTTATCACTGACTACATAATAAATGCTTGAAATAGCTGGAAAAGCATCTTTCATTGCATCTAGTAGAGGAAAGAGTTGTTTTTCGTTTTTATAAGCTACAGAAAGTAAGACCATGAATTCTCCATCTCGATTATTTCGTAACATGATATTTCGCAACCATCCTTTTCTAGATCTCGAATTATAATATTCGAATCCATTACCTTTTGTGTAAGATCTTAGCCAGTTTCTTATTTCATTACTAGGTTCCGGTTGTAAATAGCATTCTTCCAAATCTATTACTTTGTCGAAAGTTCCGCTTTTGTTGAATCCTAGTCCCTTTTTATCCGCAATCTCTTTTCCACTTTCGATCTCTTCTTCTGTCATCCATCTTGCTGATGAGAAGCTATATTCTAGTTTGTTTCGATAATGTTTTGTTTGATTACATGAAAGGACATCTTCCCATTGATGGGCTTCTATCCGAGCGATACGTTGAATAGCATTTTTAACTTGGAGTTCTTTGTGAAAGAGTTGCTTTTCATAGCTTAGATGTTGCCATTTGCAACCACCACAAAGTTCGAAATGCTTGCAGAATGGCTCTATTCGGTCAGGTGAAGCTTTCGTTATTTCCTTTACCACTCCAAAAGGTACACCTTTTTTCTTTCTTAAGATTATAGCATTAACTTCATCTCCTGGAACGCCTCCTTCCAAAAAATACACTTGTCCTTTTTCGTCTCTACCAACAGCTCGCCCTTTATCGGCTATTCCACTTAATTGAATTCCATCGACATTTTTTCGTCTGTTTCTTCTTCCCATACATACAGTTATTTCTGCAAGCTGAATGAAATCCTTCGGTTTTGTGCTCTGCCTTCTTCCGTATCATTACTTGCTATAGGCTGGCTTTCACCTAAAGCTTTTGTTTGAATTCTACCTGCTTCAATCGTATTTTTTATCAGATAATTCTTAACAGCATCAGCCCTATTTTGGGACAAAAGTAAATTATCCTGTTCATTACCTATATTATCTGTATGACCAAAAATTATAATTTTTGTGTTTGCTTCTTTTTGTAATAAAGAAATCAAGCGATTCAGTTCATCATAGGAATCTGCCAAAAGCCTCGCTTTACCAGTTTCAAAGTATATATTTTTCAATACAATCTCGACTTGATCGGTGGGTTGAACTTCACTTGGAATAGGAAATAGTTCGACTGTATAGACAATAGGTTTTTTCTGGTCGGATCTGTATGCTGGATTTATATTATCCGAATAGAATACATAATGTTCTTTTTCAACAGTAATTTCATAAAGTGTATTCGGGTAGATGATCTCAGTCAATCCTGTTTTAGGGATATTTAAGGTGCGGATATGACCATACGTTTTCTCTTTCATAATGAGTTTCGCATCTAGCTTTTCGCCAGTTTTTCCATCCATTACATGAAGCTCTATGTAACTCACCGGGTCTGGTTTGAATTTAAGAGGTAATGGAAATCTATAGATATCGCTTTTTAAATCTTCATTTTGCAATTCTGTTTTCGAGTAATAGGCATATTCTCCTTTTAAATCAACGAAAAGTCCGCCTTCGTCTTGGCTAGAATTGATGGCTGGCCCCATGTTTATAGGCTTTGTCCAGGTTTCATCTGGTCTTTTCTTACTTACAAATAGATCGTATCCCCCAAGACCTGGATGACCCGTTGACATGAAATACAATGTACGCCCATCAGGATGAATATACGGACTTTCTTCATTACCTTTTGTATTGATAACTTCTCCTAAATTGATCGCTTCTCCCCATTTTTTGCCATCGTGTTGTATGTAATATAGATCTTTATTTCCTATTCCACCCTCTCGTCCACTACTGAAGTAAACCGTTTTTCCATCGGGGGAAAATGCAGCTTGCGATTCCCACGCCTCTGTATTTGCAACGCCCATATACTTGGGTTCTCCCCATTTGGTATCTTTGAATTTACTGATATATAAATCACAACTCCTATATCTATTCGGTACATCACATCTAGTAAATATCATATATTTTCCATCTGGTGAAATCGCATGTGCACCTTCATTGCCTTCTGTATTTAGCTCTGCTAGTGGTGTTGCTTCGGTCCAACCTTCCTTTGTCAAATGACTGACGTAAAAATCTTCTTGTCCATTTACCCTTCTTGTAAAAACAATCGTTGAGTCATTGGTAGAAAGAACAGGTTTATATTCGGCAAATTCATCACTATTGATGTGATAGCTTAATTTTTGCATAGCAACAGGCTCAGTATTTGCTATAATCATTTCAATTTCTTCTAGTTTTCCTAGTCGCAACTCTGCTTTTCTCCTTTTTTTAAATGAAATCTGATCGGTATCTGTATAGGCTAATAAATTGGTTTTCTCACATGCATAGTCTTCTTTTGCCTTACAAATTCCAGCATATATATTGTGCCATTCTGGTACCTTTTGAGGTGTATTTGATACAGCTTCGTCTATAAATTGGATTGCACGATCATAATCTTTCTCATAGTAATACACTTTTGCCATATCAACTAATGCTTCGAGTAGTATAGGTTCATTAGATAAAAGCGATTGCAGTTTTGATTTCTTTGACTCTGCATCTAATTGGATAGAGATACTTTCTGTTTTTTTATACTTTTTTACCAATTTGCTTGGGGCATCTTCAAGACGCACATATGCCTTTTGGGCGAAAGCCCCTACGCTAAAAAATGCTAATAATAAAAAAAGGGATGATCGAAAAAATAAGGTCATAGTAGAATATTAAAGAGAGACGATTGGCTAGTATAAGGAATCCTTAACCAGCCTAAAAGCTGCTTATTTATCTTGCTTTCCGGTCGTAGTGATGAAGCTCGGAAAACTTGCACTTCCATAGTGAGCGAACATTTTTGAATGCTCTAGTTCCAGTTCGTAATTCTTGGAATATTCTTTCAGAAGAGCTGAAAGTAATCCGTATTCCATATTTTTTGAATTCGGTTTTGGATAAAAAGCTATATGTTTTATACTTCCATCTCCATCCCAAAAAACATTTATCCAAATTTTTACACCGTTGATATCGATATCATTTTCTAGAGCATATTTTTCTAAACCTACAAGAAACTCAAGCCATAAGGAATATGCCTTGTCCATATCATTGTTGCAAACCGTCATGAGCAAGTCAGGTGCATTCGATATCATATCATTATACTGATATTCATATTCACCTATCATAAAGACCTTGGGTAAGGTATCTGTTATAGATTGACCTGTAAGGTTATGGGTAACCCCTAAGAAAAGAAAAATGAATGTGATAAAATGCTTCAAACTAAACTATCAAATGGTAAATATCGTAAAATCTTATAAATATGAAACTCATGGTAAAAAATCTTAACATAAATTATTTATTTACAACTAGATAACTAAAAGGAATTAAGAAAATCGTCACAATTGAATGGATTTTAAGCATTCTTTAACCTATTCAATGATATAAAGAACTAATTTCTTATGAAATTATGTTTAAAAAATCGAGTTTCTATCTAACGAACTGTTTGTTTCGTATAAACGGTAAATAAAATAGAACATTAATGTTTATTTTTGAAAGTCGATAAATTGGTTTCGATACAAATAAATAATTCTGCATGTATATTGATTTATTTTTGGGACTAACACTTGTTCTTGGATTTCTCTATGGGTATTCCAAAGGGATTATTAAGACACTTTTCTCCTTGGTTTCTATTTTAGTAGGGATCATAGCGGCTATGAAATTATCTCCCCTTACCATAGGTGCCCTTGAGAATTTTTTCCCCAATAATCCCCGACTCACTTATATCGCTGGGTTTATTTTTACTTTCGTTATAGTGATTGTATTGATTCGTTTTATAGGAAGTAAGCTGGAGAAATTAATGAAAAAGTCAGGTGTTAATTTCATGAATAAATTAAGTGGCGCTTCTGTAATGGTGGTGTTTTTTGGCATCCTATACAGTGTTGTAGTGTGGTTTGCAAATGAAGCTCGATTATTGTCTGAAACTCAAAAAGATGAATCCTTCTCCTACTATATTTTAGAGCCTATTCCAGGTAAAGCAAGAGCTCAAGCTGAGGCGCTGAAACCAGTGTTTAGTGAGTTTTGGAATAAAACAGTTGATACCTTTGAAAGAGTAGGGCAACAAGGAATGGACATTCAAAAACGCAATACGCCTCCTCCTTCTAGCGAACCCGTAAATGAATAATGAAAGTAGTATTTTAACCTTTAATTTTATGCTTAATATACGTCATGTTTCTAAAACGACGTATTATGTTGTGCATATACCGATTTTATTCCCTTTAATTCTATAGATTTGGTTTTTTGTTATTGGAAATTCTGACTTTTTCGAACAGGTATTTTCCGAGGGCTATTATAGATATCCTACATTTTTTATCAAATTTAGTAAGCGTTATGCATATTCAGAAGTATTTAAAATCAATCTATTTATTTGCGTTTTTATTTTTTATATCTTTTTGGGCTCAAGCCCAAAAACTAGACTATGTACAGGGGCAATTTATAATTCAAATTGAAGCACATCTTTCTATTGATCGAGTTATTGCCGATTTTAAAGATACCTATGGATATTCGATAGAAGTCGAACGCAAAGTATCTCCTATATTGAATATTTATACAGTTAATTATGATTATACTACGTATAGAGATGCTCAGGTATGGAGGGATCTACTGATGTTGGACAAAGTGGAAGTAGCGCAGCACAATCACTTTGTAAATTTAAGGCAGAATGTTCCGAATGATCCTGAGTTTCCAAATCAATGGCAATATGTAAATAATGGGCAAGATGGAGGATTAGTAGGTGCAGACATTGATATGCCTGAAGCCTGGGATTTTGCCACAGGTGGAATAACAGCGCATGGAGACACCATTGTAGCCTGTATAATTGATGATGGAATAGATAACGATCATCCTGACATAGCACCTAACTTATTTATCAATCATGCTGAAATACCTGGCAATGGGATCGATGATGATAACAATGGATTCATTGATGATTATAGAGGCTGGAGAACCTCCTCTGATAATGATGATGTATATACAGGAGGTGGACATGGAACACCAGTAACTGGAATTGTTGGTGCAAAAGGAAATGATGCTTTTGGGGTAGCGGGAGTGAACTGGGATGTTAAGTTAATGATCGTTCGTGGAGGAACAGGTGTTGAGTCTGAAGTGATAGAAGCCTATTCTTATCCTTTGTCATTTCGAAGAAAATATAACGAGACGAATGGAGAAGAAGGCGCTTTTGTTGTTACGACTAATGCGTCATGGGGAGTTGATTTCGGTCAACCAGATAATGCTCCTTTATGGTGCGCCTTCTATGATACACTAGGGCAGGAAGGTATCATTAGCTGTGGTGCAACAATTAATGGAAATCAAGATGTAGATGTAATAGGCGATTTGCCAACAGCCTGTTCTTCGGATTATTTGATTTCTGTAACCAACATGAATCGAAATGATGTAAAAGTCACTGGTGCAGGATATGGAGCAGAAACTATAGACCTAGGTGCTTTCGGTGCGCAGACATGGACAACAAGCGCAGGAGGAGGATTTAATGGTTTTGGAGGAACATCAGGAGCAACACCACATGTTACAGGTACTGTAGCTTTGGCATATTCAATGAATTGCCCGAACTTTATGGATCTGGTGAAGACAGATCCTGGTGCCGCTGCATTGCAAATAAAGCAAGTTATATTGGATGGAACCGATCCCAATGAATCTCTTGAAGGTATTACGACAACAGGAGGTAGATTGAATGTTTTTAATACCTTAACATTATTGCAGAGTCAAGGATGTGCTGATTGTGCCGCTCCATTTAATGTTGATGTTACAGTGAGTACAGATACCATTATTTTCTCATGGCCGACTGTAGATAGTACACTTACTAATTTCCGATATAGAGTCGAAGGTGAAACCGATTGGATAGAGGTAATGGACCTTGATTCAAGTTTTATACTTTCAGGTGTTCCTTTATGTACTCCTTATGAATATCAATTGCAAAATATATGCGATACATTAGTTGGAGACTGGGGATTAATCAACGTGGTAACATCTACAGGTTGTTGCGAGAATCCAGAGGCATTTGTAGTGAGTTCAATAGAAGAAAATGAGGTTACGTGTACTTGGGCGGAAGCACCATTTGCACTATCTTATAATTTTAGATATCGTGAAGAGGGTACAATGGATTGGATCGAATTGAATGTAGAAGGAACATCTTTTACAGTTGGTGATTTAATGAATTGTACAGGATATGAATTCCAAATTCAAACAGTATGTGAAACGGAGTCAAGACCATATTCTGAAAGTATTACAGCATTTATTGGAAATTGTGATAACCCATGTATAGATTTACCTTATTGTGATATTTCTGGATATAATGTGACAGAAGAGTACATATCTTATGTGCAAATTAATACGTTGGAAAGCATAACTGAAGATGAAGGCTATGGTGATTTTACGGCAGGACCTACTACAGATTTGATGATAGGAGGGTCTTATGTGATGACATTGGATATGGTATATGTTGGGCAGACTTATCCTGAATCATTTGCAGTGTGGGTCGATTTGAATCAAAATGGAACATTAGAAGATGAAGAGAAACTATTAGAATCTGATGGAAATACAGAATTGTATGCTGACGTGGTTGAAATTCCAGCAACTGCATTATTAGGAAATACAAGAATGAGAGTGGCAATGCGATATCAAGAGCAGCCACCAGCTTGTACAGATGAGAATTTTGGAGCATTTGGTGAGACAGAAGATTATTGTATAAACATGGTGGAATTCATGTGTTCACCAATTACGTTTAAAGACACTACGTTCACAAGTACTACAGAAATTGGATTGGAATATGATTTGAATTTAAATGTTGATGGCCGATTTTTGTCTTATAGAAAAGTTGGTGAGACGGATTGGGATGAGGTAGAAATGATTGATATTTTTTATACTGTAGAGAATTTAGAAGCTTGTACCGAATATGAATTTAGAACACGAACTCAGTGCGGAAATGATTTTACAGAATATACAGAGTCGGTGATTTACAGCACAAAATGTGTTAGTTCAAGTATAGATTTACAAAATGAAATTAAGGTGTATCCTAATCCATTTAGAGAGCGCATTACAATTAATTTGAATGATGTATCAGTGACAAATGGATCTTATGAAGTGTATAATCAATTAGGGTCAATCGTATTGCAAAAAGAGAATATTCGCAGTCAGAAGTTTGACATTCTTACGGAAGGGCTAACACCAGGAGTATATTATTTAAAAATTATGGATGAATCCAAAACAATTAGCTATCGAAAGATTGTTAAAATGTAGTGGAAGAATATCTTTATAAATGGAAATCAACTGATCACATTGGTCAGTTTATGGAACAATTGAGGCTTGATTTGTTGGAAGACAATCAAGCCTCAACTATTGTTTTACGTGTTTCACTAGATCGAAACTATGGATTTGTTTTTAAAACCAAGAATTATTTAACGGTTGAAGATCGAACAACATTTCTTGATTATTTAAATGCTACCTTGATCGAATTTGGTTATCGACTTGTTAGAGGAGATGGACAAGAATCTATTTTTCAAGCTTCTGTACGTTCTAGAGTGAATGGGAATCAACTATTTGGCACTATTAAAGTAATGGATTTAGCTTATGAAATACGATTATTGGTCACACCTTATAACGATAGATCTTATAGTCAAGCTTTAAAGGAAAAGGAGTTAATTGATGTGCTATTTGCGTAATCCAGTTTTAACTTTTTATTAAAATCATAAGCCTACATACTTAAGTTATACCAATAGAAGTTATATCTTTTATCCAATTAAATATACAGCATTGATTCATTACCGATTTCTTTTTTTAACTTTTCTTTGTTTCACTGTTTTGATAACATCTGCACAGCCTGATGTATATAGTCTTAAAGCAGTTGATTCAGTGTATCATAGTTATATCAAAACGGTACAATTTTACAATGCAGAAGATGAACTGAGTATTCCTGTAATCCAAAGATCAGTAGGGACATTACATGTAGGATTTGATGATCATTATGGTGAATATATTGACTATTATTATACTGTAGTCCACTGTGATCGAAATTGGGAATTTACTACAGGTGTAGAAATTAGTGAGTATTTAGAAGGTCCTCAAGAAGTACAAATTGAAGAGTTTGGATCCTCAATAAGCACGATTGTGAACTATACACACTATACATTTGAATTTCCGAATCAAGACATACGATTCAATTGGACAGGAAATTATCTTTTGGTTGTATATGATGCAGACCAAACTGTTGCTTTTACGAAGCGATTTTATGTAGTAGAGGAAACTGTAAAATTTCTCCGACCTGGCTACACAAGACCGAATGGGGTGGGAGAGTATTATTCTCATCAATCGTTCAATTTCGAATTGGGGATTGAAAAGTTGGATCCTTTGGATCCAGTTAATGAATTATTTGTAACAGGATTTCAAAATCACTTTAATGAACGCACATTGCCATTTGTTAAACCTTTTAGGGTAGAAGGAAATCAAGCGATATTTAGTGTTGGTAATCAATTTACTTTTCCAGCGTATAAGGAGTATAGGGAATTTGACACTCGTGAAGTGCTCTCGGGTTCAGGACGCAGAGTTAATACAATTGAGATAAGCAATACTGAAGCAACGGCATTACTCGAACTAGACAAAAATAGAGCGCCCAAAGCCAATTTTACTTTATCAGAAGCTAATGGAGCATTCATTACGCGTAATGAAGATCGTGTGACAGGGGATAAGAATATAACATCCCAATATCTGAATACAATTTTCACTTTAAGATCACCAATAGAAGAAGAGGGGGATGTATATGTTTTAGGCGCGTTTAATGACTTTAAAGCTTATCCAGAATATAAAATGCAATTTCTACCTTATCAAGGTGTCTATACAGCAGAAATTCCTATAAAACAAGGATATTATAATTATATGTATGGAATGGTGACAAAAAATGAAGCACCCGACTTTTTTCGATTCGAAGGAAGCAGTTATGAAACGGAGAATCGCTATCATTTTCTTGTATATTATAGACCATTATCTGGTGAATACGATCAATTAGTAGGCTATCTTAATTATCCTCATCAGCCTCGCTAAGTTCACTGAATTCACCTCTATAAGGTGCATTTAATCTTTTTTTCGTTCTCATTTATAGAAAATAGTCTTTCGTGTTTAGATTATCTCTTATCTTCAAGCGATCAAATAATGCGTATGATAAAAGTATGTATAACGGTGTTTTTTACCTTTTGCACCTGCACAATGGTGTTTTGTCAAGCAAAGTCGCTTAGAGAATGCATAGATATTGCATGGGACAGAAACATTACAATTAAACAAGCTGAACTAGGTCAATGGAGTAGTGATATTGATTTAACTCAAGCGAAATCTGCAAGATATCCAAATTTGAACGCAGGTTCAAGTCTGAACATATCTGGTAGATCAGTTGACCCTACCAATAATCAGTTCGCAACATCTTCTTTTTTCACCAATAACTACAACTTGAGCAGTAATGTACTATTGTACAGAGGTGGCCAAGTGTTGCAAACAATAAAAAGGGCGCGACAAAGTAGAGCGGCTGCAGGGTTTCAAATTGATGACATAAAGCAAGATATTGCTTTACAAGTTGCTAATGCGTATATGAACGTGTTGCTTTCTCAAGAAAACTTAGGCATTGCAGAGAAAAGAAAAGAAGCAACACAACAACAAATTAGTCAATTGGAGTTGCTTATTGATAGGGGCTTACGCCCAAAGAATGCTATATATGAGCTTCGGTCTACTCTTGCAGCGGATGAACAGAATGTTATTGCAGCTCAAGGTAATCTCGAACTAGCATTTCTCAATTTACAACAATTAATGAATGTACCTTCCGATGAGCGATTTGATTTAATTATTCCTGAGATAAACCTAGAATCTTTAACAGATCCTTTTGCGGTTCAAGTAGATGAATTATTTAAGAGCTCATGGGAAAACCAACCTTCGTTTAAGAATGCAAAAACACAATTGGAAATTGCAGAAACCGATCAACAAATTGCAAAAGCAGGTCTTAAGCCTACTGTTGGTTTAGGTGGAAGTGTGGGAACGAATTATTCTAGTTTAGGAAAACAGATCAATGGAACTCAAGAGGTGATTGTTGATCAAACCATCTTATTTAATGGTTCAGAGCAAACTATAGGATTTGTTCAACAAGTACCCAATCTTATTGATCAACCTTATTTTGATCAGATCAATGAAAACATAACCTATGGCTATGGATTGAGTGTTCAAGTTCCTATTTACAATAATTACAACACAAAAGCTGCCATTCAAAAAGCTGAGATCAATAAAAAGAATACAAACTATTCATTTGAATTTGCAGAACAACAATTTAAAAATGAATTGCAACAGGTTTTGCAACAAGCTAGAAATGCCAAGAAGCAATACGAAGCAAGCTTGGTAAGTGTAGAAGCTACTCAGCAAAGTCTGCAGAATGTAAAAGCGGGATTTGAAGCAGGGACAAGTAATGCATTCGATTTAAATTTTGCTACGAATGCTTATGATACAGCATTAATACAAAGCATCGTTTCGAAATACGATTATATTTTTAAAACAATGATCATAGATTTTTACTTGGGAAGATCTATTAATTTTTAAATATGACAAGACGTAAGAAAAAATCAAGAAGACTTTTATGGATTATAGTAGGAACTATACTTTTAGCCCTTATTCTATCTGCTATTTTATTTAATAGAAAAGACACCCTTAAAGTTACCGTAGAAAAAAGTAAGTTAGCAAGTATCAACGAAATTGTAACTGGAAGTGGTAAGATTTTTCCTGAAAAAGAGATCGCCATTTCGAGTGATGTTTCTGGCGAAATAATCGAGCTCTATGTCAGTGAAGGTGATAGTGTCAAGCAAGGGCAAATTTTAGCAAAAATTGATCCGGATACATATGTTTCAGCTGTAGAAAGGGGAAAAGCTTCTTTAAATAATGCGAAAGCTCAAAAATCAATAGCAAATGCGCAATTAGCAGCAAGTGAAGCTCAAAAACAACAAATTGAAGCGCAATTAAACAATGCTCAAAAGATAAATGATCGAAACAAACAACTACTCAATGATGGTGTAATTTCTCAAGCAGAGTACGATGCTTCATTGTCAAATCTTGAAGCCTTGATTGCGAATGTAAATGCTTCTTCTAGTAATATATTATCTGCAAAAGAATCTGCAAAAGCTGCCGATTACACCATTAAGTCTGCAGAGGCTAGTTTGCGAGAATTACAAACAAGTTTGAGGAGAACAACTATAAAATCCCCTGTTTCTGGTATAGTTTCATTATTGAATGTGGAAGCTGGAGAACGTGTCGTGGGTACCATCCAAATGGCAGGTACTGAAATGATGCGTATTGCTAACCTCAATGCGATGGAAGTTCAAGTAGAAATTAGTGAAAATAATATCCTTAAAGTCCAGCTTGGTGATACGGTTGATATAGAAGTTGATGCCTATAATGATAGAATTTTTAAAGGAGTTGTAACAGAAATAGCCAATACAGCATCCAATTCTACAGGTGCTGCATCACAAGCAGCTCTATTAAGTTCAACGCAAGTAACTAATTTTATTTGTAAAATCCGAATAGACCCATCGTCTTATCTCGATGTGCCAAGTGCTTCTAGCAAATTTGCCTTCCGTCCTGGAATGTCGGCAACAGTTGATATCTATACGAGTCGTGTAGAAGATGTATTGACAGTTCCTATTCAAGCTGTTACAGCACGGGAAAGTGAAGACGAAGATGATGATGAAATTGAGGAAATTGTTTTTGTTTTGGAAGCTGATACCTTAAGAAAAGCTGTTGTAGAAACTGGTATTCAAGATGACCGCAATATTTTTATCAAAAATGGATTAAAAGAGGATGAAACTGTTGTAACAGGCCCCTATTCTCTTTTGTCTAAGGAATTAAAAAGTGGCCTTTCTGTGGAAATTCAAGACAAGGAAGAGGATAGTAAACAGAAATAATAGTTTTACATTTGAGTCATGAAGGATCATGCACTTATTGTTTTTGTAAAGAATCCAGAACCTGGAAAAGTAAAAACTCGTATCGCACAAGTTGTAGGAAACGACAAAGCAATTGATATTTATACTAAATTGCTTCATTACACAGCATCATTATCGGAGAGTATATCTTGTGAACGTTATGTATATTACTTTCCTCTTACGCTAGAACAAGACATGTTTTCGAATGAACACTTTCACAAAGAGCTTCAAACGAAAGGAGATCTAGGCATTAAAATGCAACAAGCATTTACTGAAATTCTAGCTAAGCATAAACGTGCAGTTATTATCGGATCGGATTGTGCCGAATTGTCCAAAGCTGATATAGAACGTGCGTTTGATGAGTTGGAAGAGCATGATGTAGTCATTGGCCCTGCTCGTGATGGTGGGTACTATCTATTAGGGATGAATCATTTACAATTATTCCTTTTTAAAGATATGCCTTGGAGTTCGGATCAATTATTGGATGAGACCATTATGAAAATTCAAGATCGAGGTCTTACCTATAGTCTCCTTAACATGAAAAGTGATATTGATTTTATAGAAGATTGGGAGGCGCAAAAACATCTTATTGAATAATTAATGCAACGTGCTTTTTGGGCTCGAGCCCAAAATAAATACATTAGCGTTTTATACTTTGATGTAATTTTTTCAAGCAATTTTTCGAACTACTACGAATTGCAGGTGAATCATGTGTAAGGTTTAGCTCAATCTCAGGAATAATTTCTTTAGCTATTTCGGGATATTTGCAAGCTATGTTCGTGCACACATACATGGAAAATGCACGAATAGCAATGGCCTTTTTTATATCGAGAAAAAGATCGAAACACGTATCAAAAATCTCCCCTTCCTCTTCTTCATCGAATGTCATTTCTTTCCAAGTGCGAAGAATGTTTCGAATGATGGTATCTGTGGCTTTAGGCTCCTTTATTTTCGCAAGAAGAACGGGATTGAACGGTTGTACATATTCTGGTTTTTCAGCACCTATAAGACCAAGTGGCCAAGCTGCTCTTTGCGTAATTCGAATGTTGTCAGATAGAAAGCAATCCATTAGTTCATTCATGCGAGATGGATTTTTTGCAATACGATCTATAATGAGTCGATTAATTTCTTTTGAAGAGCCTTCAGTAAGTAAGTCTATGAATTTCATAGGAATGGAATATGCTTACTTTTTTTGAAGGAAATTGTCTCTTAATTTCATCAAGAATGGAGAGGCAAAAATGAAGTTCTCCATCAATTCATTGTTCGAGGTTAATACTTGATTTTTATTACCAGTCCATGCTAGTTCTCCTTCGTGCAATAAAGCGATGTTATCTCCTATTTCCATAACAGAATTCATATCGTGTGTATTGATAACAGTAACGATATTATTTTCTTTGGTTATACCAGAAATCAATTGATCAATCACTAGACTGGTCTTAGGATCTAGTCCAGAGTTTGGCTCATCACAAAATAAATACTTCGGTTTTAAGACAATAGCTCTTGCAATACCCACTCTTTTTTGCATGCCGCCACTAACTTCACTGGGATATTTAGTATTGCTTCCTTGAAGTTCAACACGCTCCAAACAGTAATCTACACGCATTTGCTTTTCTTTCTTTGTCATATTAGAAAACATGTCCAAAGGGAAACTTATATTTTGTTCTACTGTAAGCGAATCGAATAAAGCTGAACCTTGGAATAGCATTCCAATTTGCATCCTTATTTCACGTAACCTTTTTTTGTTTAGTGCCGTAAATTCTAGATCGTCATACATGATTTTACCGCTTGTTGCTTTCATGAGTCCCACCAGAATTTTCAAAAAAACGGTTTTACCAGCTCCTGAACGGCCTATAATGAGATTGTTTTTACCTTTTTCGAACGTAAAGTCCAAACCTTTCAAAACTTCTTTGTCGTCAAATGATTTTCGTATTTGAATTGATCTGATCATTCCGTATTAAGTTAAAACTACTGCTATTAAATAATCGCTAAGCAGGATCAAGATATTACTGATAACCACAGCTTGAGTGCTCGCTTTTCCAAGTTCAACAGATCCTGCTTTAACATAATAGCCTTGATAACTTGAAACCATACACAAAACCATTCCAAATACGAGTGCTTTGACAAACATCATAAATACATGATACGGATCGAAAAATGCACGCAAACCCTGAGTGAATTCTTGCGCTGTAAACATACCCGTTGGTACACTACCCAAGTAAGCACCGATCATACTAAAAATAGAGGCGATGGCAACAAGTACAGGAACCATTATGATGCAAGCAATAAGTCGGGGCAGTATAAGATAAGCAGATGTATTTACACCCATTATTTCCATTGCTGCAATATGTTCTTTTTGACGCATTCCTCCTATTTCTGCAGCAATATTGGATCCTACTTTTCCAGCAAGAACCAAACATGTAATGGTAGGAGCCATTTCTATAAGGGTCATATCACGAACAATATATCCCACATAATATCTAGGTATCGTAAAACCAGTTAATTGATAAGCAAATTGTACAGCTGTTACGGCACCTATAAAAATCGAAATGAGAAATACGATAAGAAAAGAACCAAGACCTATTTGTTCCATTTGTCGCATAGTTTCATTCCAGTACATCTTGAAATTCTCAGGTTTTCTGAAAATCTGAGGAAGCCATGTGATGAATCTCCCGAAATGAAAAAATGAATTTTTTAGCATGCGTTGTTTTTTGCTAATTAAGTTTCATGAAGTTAAGCACAAAGATCTTAATCTCTCTATTTTTAATCAAAAGCTAAACGATTTTGTTTAGCATTGCGTATGCAATATTCCATAATATTTAGCATATTACAAATTATGAAAAACATTTTAAGTGAAAATTAAACATCTATTATGAACGCAGTCATCACTGGAGCAAGCAAAGGAATAGGAAAAGCAGTGTCTTTGTATCTCGCTAAAAAAGGATATAATTTAGCCATATGTGCTCGCAATGAACAAGATCTTACCGCTTTTCATAAAGACATTCAAAAATCTCATCCGAACATTCAAGTGTATTCGATGGTAGCTGATATGTCTGTACAGGAAGATATACTGAAATTCGTAGAGATGGTAAAAATAAATTGGAAAACACTTGATGTTCTTGTAAACAATGCAGGGATTTATGTACCTGGAGAAGTTCATAAAGAAGATGATGGAATTCTTGAGCGTTTGACAGAAGTGAATGTTTATGGTCCATATCGCTTGACAAGAGCATTGATGCCATATTTTCTTAACCAACAACATGGCTATATATTTAATATTTGTTCTGTTGCTAGTCTTTTAGCTTATCCGAATGGTGGCTCTTATTCGATTACTAAATTTGCGCTTCATGGTTTTACGAAAGTCCTTCGAGAAGAATTAAAGGATAAAGGCATAAAAGTATGTGGTGTTTTTCCAGGTGCTACCTGGAGCAATTCTTGGGCAGGTGTCGATTTGCCCAAGGAACGTCTCATGGAAGCTGAAGATATTGCAAAGGCAGTCGGATTACAGCTCGAATTAAGTGATTCGGCTGTAATGGAAGACATTATATTGAGGCCTCAACTTGGTGACTTATAATGGATGCATCATGGGAAGATTTTTGGGCGAAAGCCCTACAAGAAATGTATAGAGCAAATGTTGATAAAAAACATCCATTTCGTCAAACCGTATTAGCAACAACAACTGAAGAAAGTATTTCACAGCGTGTGGTTATTCATCGCATGTTTAAGGACGATTATAGATCTTATATTTTTACGGACTCGAGGTCCAAAAAAGTTTTACAATTAATACAAAAGCCAGTAGCTTCATTACTGTTTTATCATCCTAAAAAAAGCCTCCAAATTTCGGTTCAAGGCACAGTGAGTTTGCAATCAAGTAGCAAATTGGCAAACAACTTTCTTGAAAAATTACCTCATCTTGACGACTATTCGAATCTTCCAGCACCTGGTGAGAAAATTGACGCTGCGATGGCATATGAAAAAGGTGAAGCACATTTTATGCTTATGGAAATTGATTGGAAAAATGCGGATGTACTCGAGCTTAACCGAAAAGGTCACAAGCGTATACAATTGAGTAGATCATATAATAAATGGAAAGGATCTTGGGTAGTTCCTTAGCTTCGTTCTTTTATCCAGTTTATTATTTCTCGAGCAACCTCATCTTTTTCAGGTTCATTTAAAATTTCATGATATAAGCCATCCCACATTTTTAGTGTTTTATCTGTACTTGAGATCATTTCATAAAGCAGTTGAGAACTCTCAGGAGCAATGAGAATATCAGCGCTTCCGTGGTTAATAAAAATAGGGTGGTGTATCTTGTCCAACTCAGATTTAGCTTTTTTCTGTGCTTTTAGAAACTCTGCTCCCATTTTAGCTTTTGTGGGCTTGGTATAATTTAAAGGGTCATTTACATACCCATCAACAACTTGTTGATCTCGACTGACCACATGAGGTTTTACAGGAACAGTTGGTAGACTAGGAAGCAAACTTGCAATAGTACCTGCTAATTTTTCCAATAAAGGCGGCGTAATATCATACATGGAAAGTGCTACACCGGAAGTGATGACGCCTGTTAAGTCTTTATTGTTGTATTTTTCAAGATAAAGTGTAGCGATTAATCCGCCCATTGAATGCGCGAAAATGAAATTTTTCTTTCCTTTTTGAAAAAAGAGCGTACACATATGATGCAAGTCTTCAACATACGTATCAAAAGAATCTATAATGGCTCTTTTGCCTTCACTTTGTCCATGCCCTTTGTGATCATACCCCATAACTCTGAATCCTTGTCGATCTAGTTCAGAGTAAAAATGCTGATACCTTTTGATGTGTTCTGCATATCCATGAACGATTAAAACTGATACATCACTTTCCACCTCATTGTAAAGGGTGAATAGCTTATGTTGATTGGCTACTACGGTACGTTCTTGCATAATTGTTGAATAATCTTTTATTAAAGATATAACAATTATAAGGATCAATGTTTTTTTGGCTTGCGCCAAAAGAACATATAAGTATTATAGTTGCATTCGGTTTATGGTTGTATACTTTAAATTTATACTATCGATCATACATCCAAATTACAAATAGTATAATATAAAGAATTTGAATGGTATTCATATTTAATGTCGGGATTGTTGATTCAATAATTCATTTCAATATACATAGCTGAAGTACTTTTTACCATTGCCGTAAAAAGTACTAAAAAGAAAAATAGAGGAATAGCCCTTAGCTACTTCAAAGTTTAATAA